>DAIOHI010000049.1:0-11066 GCA_036744815.1 Paludibacteraceae bacterium | reverse complement strand
TTCATCGCGCACATTGCCGGTATGGACGTAATGGCACGCGCTTTGGAAACTGCTGCTGCTATATTGAACGATTCGCCTTACGCTAAAATGTTCAAAGAACGTTATGCTTCTTTTGATGCCGGAGCCGGAAAAGATTTTGAAACCGGAAAGTTGAAACTGGAAGATTTGGTAAACCACGCTAAGAAAAACGGTGAACCAAAACAAATCAGCGGAAAACAAGAGCTTTACGAAGCAATCGTAAATATGTATATCTAAAATCAATTTTGAGGATGCCTAAAAAACAGGCATCCTCAAATTAAAATCTATGTTATGAAAAACGAAACGAGCAAAGCATATACTATTGGCGTTACGCTGATAGCCACATTGGGAGGATTGCTTTTTGGTTACGATACGGCAGTAATTTCAGGAACTGTAGAATCTCTACGACATTTTTTTATTGAACCGATGAATTTATCTCTCAACGAAGCAAACGCTATGGAAGGCTTTGTTGTCAGCAGCGCACTGATTGGCTGTGTACTTGGTGCTGCTATTGCGGGATGGTTGAGTCAACGATTCGGACGTAAAAAATCGCTGTTCACAGCGGCGATATTATTTCTTCTCGCGGCAATAGGATCGGCTTGGCCCGAAATTGGCTATCACATGCCCGATTCCTCCGATCATAGTTTTGTTTATCATTTCGTTTTTTATAGAATTTTAGGCGGCGTCGGTGTTGGTATTGCATCAATGGTTTCGCCTATGTATATTGCCGAAATAGCGCCTCCGGCTAAACGCGGAAGTTTAGTTGCTTTAAACCAATTTGCTATTATTTTCGGGATGCTTGTTGTTTATTTCGTCAATTATTTCATTGCTCAGCAAGGCGATACGGAATGGCTGCATCAAACAGGTTGGAGATGGATGTTTGCATCATTGGGCATACCATCGGGATTGTTTTTTATATTATTATTCTTTGCGCCGGAAACTCCAAGATGGTTGGTTATGAAAGGACGCACAGAAAAAGCGGAAGGTATTCTGACGAAATTAGTTGGAAAGACTGTAGCTTTAGAAGAAATAAAGGAAATTAAGCAAAGTTTTGCTAATGAAGGAAGCACGTCGATGAAACCTTATTACAAATTCATGCTCACATGGTTTGTATTATTCGCTGTTGGAATTATCGGACTTTACGCTGCAAACGTTCCGAGTGCTTTAGAAATAGCAATGATTCTAAGTTTCCTTATCGCGTTATACGTGCCGATCAAATCATACGGTTTCCTTATTATTATAACCGGAGTATTGCTTTCGGCATTTCAACAATTTGTGGGCATTAATGTTGTGCTTTATTATGCGCCCGAAATATTCAAAAGCATGGGTTCCGGTACGGATTCGGCTTTACTGCAAACCATTATTGTGGGCATAGTAAATCTTTCGTTTACTGTATTAGCAATACTTACGGTGGATAAATTCGGACGAAAACCCTTATTAATTACAGGCGCATTGGTAATGGCGGTTTCCATGTTGCTATTGGGAACTGCCTTCTCTCAGGACTTGTCTGTCAGTTTAAAACTTATTTGCATGCTTACTTATACTGCCGGTTTTGCCATGTCCTGGGGTCCGGTTTGCTGGGTGATGCTTGCCGAGATATTCCCTAATTCGGTTCGTTCCGTTGTGATGTCGGTAGCTGTTGCCGCTCAATGGGTTTCCAACTTCCTTGTATCGTGGACATTCCCTATTATGGATAAAAACGAAACTTTGGTTGCCGCATTCAATCATGGATTTGCTTATTGGGTGTATGGCGCGCTTGCTATCTTAGCTGCTCTATTCGTTTGGAAGCGAATACCGGAAACAAAAGGAAAGACATTGGAAGAAATGGAAGAATTGTGGAAAAAATAGTTTTAAAACAGCTTAGATTTCACGTCAAAGCCGTTTTCAAATAAAGCTTTAATTTTTTATATTTGTGTCGTTGTTCCGGTCAGATTGAGAGCATATCTGATAGAACAACGACTACATTTATTGCAAAGAAGCATAAAAGAACAACCACAATCTAAAAAAGACCGGATATTTAATGAAAGAACACAGATTTTTGTATATTCTGCTTTTTATTATTTTCGAAGTAATATCAACCTTTGGTATTATTTCTGCCGGCACTTTTTATACTACGGATAATGTTTTGTCCAGTAGTTTGATAAATGAAATATATCAAGATAGCCGCAACTATATTTGGATTGCCACGGAAGATGGTTTGAATAAATACGATGGTGTTCGTTTTACGATTTATAAGAATAAAACAGGAAATCCGAATACGATTAAAAACAATTACGTTCGTACTGTTTTTGAAGATAGCAAAGGGCGATTTTGGGTTGGTTGTATTAATGGCTTGATGTTATACGACAGAGAACAAGATTCTTTTCGCGAAATTCCCATTTACTTCGAGCAGCAACTTATCGAACCACACATTACCTCCATTATAGAAACTACCGGAGGAGAGATCTGGATATCGACATCAAGTGACGGTATCATTCGATCGAATGATAACTATCAAAGTTTCAACGTAGATACAGAGCTTTTTCCAAAACTTTGCAGCCGCTATCTAATTGCGCTTCATCAGGATAGTGACGGAAATATTTGGATGGCATCCGAATATCAAGGCTTGAACAGATACTCGCCCAAAACAGGCAAAATGGAAGCCTTTAAAGTACCAAATTCGGAAAACAGCAATCAAATTTCGGCAATTTGTGAAGACAGAAACAGCCAGTTTTATGTCGGAACACTAACTGCCGGATTGTTTCGTTTCAACAAATCAAATTCAAAATTCGAAGCGGTTCCTTTCGTGGATACGAATATCGTTTTACCCGTGAAAAGTATCTTTTGTAACGCGGAGAATCAGCTTTTAGTTGGCACGGACGGACGAGGACTTATGGCTTACAATGAAAAAACAAAACGCCTTGAAGAATATAAAATGTTGTCCGCATCTTTTGATTTTTCGCGGGCAAAGGTACACGCTCTTTGCCAAGACAAAATCGGTAATTTGTGGATCGGATTATTTCAAAAAGGTGCTTTTCTGTCGCCAAATTATCCCAACGCTTTTTCGTATTGGGGTTCGAAATCTTTTTACCATAATATAATAGGCTCAAATTGTGTGATGTCCGTGATTAAGGACAACGAAGGAAAGCTGTGGGTTGGAACAGATAATGATGGAATTTACTCGATAAACGCGGCAGGCAAATCGACGCATTATGAATTGAGAAGCCGTGTAAACGGAGTTTCTGCAACAATTACTTCTATAATTAGCGATGGCGACAGAACTTTGTGGCTTGCTTCTTATTTGGACGGTTTGATAAAATTCGACAAAAAAACGGGACAGAGTCTTCAGTTTAAAAACGCTCTTCCGCAAACCTACAACAGTGCATTGAGCAACAAAGCCATGACTTTGGTTAAGGACGATAAAAACCGCATTTGGGTAGGAACTAACGGAGCGGGTGTGTTGGTCTTCGATACAGAACAGTCGAAATACATCAAGCAGTATTTCTATCACGATCCGGACTCGTCGGGCATTGCTAACAACTGGGTAAATACATTGATGCAAGATGGCGACAGCCTTATTTGGATAGGTACTTATGGCGGAGTCAGCAGCATCAATCTGAAAACCGACGAGATAAAAAACTATCGTTCGAAGAACGGAATATTACCAGGGAATATTGTCTCAACACTAGCGAAAGACAGTCATAATAATTTGTGGTTTGGAACTACGGAAGGTTTGGCTTGCTTCGACAGAAAAAATAACACATCCATTTTTTACACCGTAGAGGATGGATTGCCAAGTAATGTGATTTGCGGAATTTTAGAAGATGAACAAGGAGATATATGGATCAGCACTCACATGGGGATTTCCAAATTCATATCAAATGAAAAACGTTTTGTAAATCATTATGCCAACGATGGTTTGCAAGGGAATGAGTTTTCGATGGGAGCGGCATTTCGAGCTTCCGACGGAGAGTTGGTTTTTGGAGGAGTTGGTGGAGTCAGCACTTTTTACCCTTCTAAAATAATCGATCAGCGGGCTCCGATAGGTTTGTATTTGACGGGACTTTATGTGTTGGATAAGCCTGTTGTTACCGGACAGAAATCGAAACGCCTCGAAATTATGGATGTTTTTATTATGGATGAGGATGAAATTGAATTGAATTACTCGGACAATATGTTCAGCCTTGAGTTTTCAACCTTTGATTTTGGAAACATCGACAGAATATATTATCGCTACAAACTGGAAGGGCTTAACGAACAATGGCTCACTACCGATATTGGAAGTCATCGGATAAGCTTCACTAACCTCAACCACGGCAGATATAAATTGCGGATAAAAGCTTGCATACACGACAACGAATCCGAAGAAAAGATTTTAAGCATTGTGGTGCATCCGCCTTGGTATCTGACTTGGATCGCGAAAACAATTTATGTGCTGTTGATCCTTGCTTTAGCTTGGATTGTATGGAAGATCATCAGCGACCGGATGGCTCACAGGCAGGAATTACTGCGCCGCGAACATGCCGAGCAAATCAGCGAAGCGAAACTTCAGTTCTTCATCAATGTGTCGCACGAGATACGCACGCCAATGTCGCTTATTATTAGTCCACTCGAGAAACTGATTACAGACAACAAAAAGAGCGAAGACCAGAAAGTATATCTGCTGATGTATCGCAACTCGCAACGTATTTTACGCTTGATAAATCAGTTGATGGATGTTCGTAAAATAGACAAAGGCTTGATGGCAATGAAGTTTCAGGAAACAGACATTGTCGGTTTTATCGACGACCTGATGCAGACCTTCGAATATCAGGCAAATAAACACAACATCAACTTCAGCTTTATTCATGCCGACGAAAGCTTGAACGCATGGATCGACTTAAATAACTTTGACAAAGTGCTGGTGAACATTCTTTCCAATGCATTTAAGTTTACGCCTGACTATGGCGAAATTCAAGTTCGACTGCACAAAGACAGAAATGCCGATGAAGCGGGAGCTTTGCGCGATTATTTTGAGATAAACATTTCCGATACCGGTTTGGGTATCGAAGAAGATAAAATTGAAAAGATATTCGAGCGTTTTTATCAAATAAACAACAGCCCGGGAACGGATTTTGGCACAGGTGTAGGTTTGCATCTAGCGCGTTCGTTGGTTGAGTTGCAGCACGGAATTTTATATGCGCGCAATCGGCTGGATCGATCAGGAAGTGAATTTATTATTCGTTTACCATTGGGTTACGCTCATTTGCCGAATGTAGAAAAGGGTTCGAATGTTATCACCACTCAATTGCCTCGTCCGAAGTTAGAGTTGGACGCTTTTATGCCGGACGAAACCAAAAACGTGAAACCAAAAACAAAATACCGGGTACTGATTGTTGACGACGAGGATGACATACGACATTATCTGAAGAGCGAACTATCGGTACTTTACCGAACATTTGAAGCTGTAAACGGAAAAGAAGCGCTTGATTTTGTACTGACCGAAAAACCCGATTTGATAGTCAGCGATGTGATGATGCCCGAAATGGACGGTGTCAGTCTGGCGAAAAAGATAAAGGCGAACATCAACGTAAATCACATCCCGATCGTGCTGCTTACTGCCAAAGCTACCGACGAAGATAAAAGCGAAGGATTCGAAGCGGGAGCCGATGCTTATGTGTCGAAGCCTTTCAATATCGATTTACTGAAAACTATTGTAGCGAGTATTTTGGAAAACCGCGAGCGTTTGAGCATGAAAACATCCGACGTTGAGGACAATAAAGCCTTGATAAAACCGATTGTATTGCGATCGTCCGACCAAATACTTTATGAGAAAGTAATAAAAATCATCAACGAAAACATATCTGACCCCGACTTGAATGTTGAATTTCTGGCTACCGGAGTTGGAATGAGCCGCGTACACATGCACCGCAAGTTGAAAGAACTCACCAACCAATCGGCTCGCGATTTTATCCGTTCCATCCGCTTGAAGCAGGCGGCGGAGCTGTTATCGAATCAAAAGCTGACGGTATCGGAAGTTGCATACGCCCTTGGCTTCAACAACCTGTCGCATTTTTCCAATACTTTCCGTGAGTTTTACGGCATGTCGCCCACAGAATACGCGCAAAAACATCGAAAGGATTAAAACAAGCATCTTCAAACATCCTATTCTTAAGCCTGAAGCTAATATGCAGATCGAGCGGCAGCTTGTTGTAAAACACAAGCGAATAGCCTTCAATTTCCCGTCGCAGCCTTGCAGGAAGCCGTCGAAGGCTGTTCAATTCCTGTCGCAGTGCTACGGGAAGCGAGTGAAGTCTGTTTAATTTCAGCCGCAGCTTGCAGGAAGCAATCGAAGTCTGTTCAATTCTTGTCGCAGTGCTGCAGGAGCCGAGTGAAGTCTGTTTAATTTCTGTCGCAGTGCTGCGAGAGTAGAGTGAAGTCTGTTCAATCTCTTGCTGCAGCTTGCAGGAGACAATCGAACTTTGTTCGACACCTTGCCGCAATGCTACGGGAGCAAAACGAAGTCTGTTCAATCTCTTGCCGCAGGGCTGCGGGAGCCGAGTGAAGTCAGTTCGACAGTTTGCCGCAGGCTTGCAACTGGAAACGGAACAAAGTTATACGAATCGCGGTAAGTTGCCGGGAGGGAATTCGAAGCATAATATTAGCCTGCAGACTTGCTTTGTCATATTGTACTTTCTTTTTCGCAAAGAGAAATATTGCCCTTATTGTAACAAGAACATAATAAAATGTAACGCTATTTACGAAAATGTAACGAAGAGAAAAGCTTTTGAAACGCCGCTGAGAGCTTTTATATTTATAAAGACGTAGCTTTGTTTCAAAAATTTACAATTTAAAAACCATTTTAAAAGATGAAAGAGACATAGACGAATTTATTTTATCAAAAGAAGAATATTAATTATTATCGATTTAACCCCAAATTTATTACTAAATTAAATGAGAAACGTAATTAAAAAAAGTCCTTTAGGGCTATTATTATTGCTTTTAATGTTTCCTTTCAGCGCATTTGCACAGACAATCGCTGTAAACGGAACGGTAAAAGACTCCGAAGGGAATGATTTGCTGGGAGTAACAGTGATGGAAACCGGCACCTCAAGAGGTACAATGACAAGCATTGACGGAAAATACAGCTTAAATGTATCTTCCAATGCGAAACTAACTTTTTCTTTCCTCGGTTACCAAACACAAACTTTAGATGTCAATGGTCGTCAAACTATTGATATTGTATTGAAAGAAGAATCCAAATTTCTTGATGAAGTTGTGGTTGTTGGTTACGGTACTATGAAAAGGAGCGATTTGACCGGCTCGGTTGTTTCAGTAAGCGACGCCGCTATTAAAAAATCAATCCCCACCTCCATCGATCAAGTCCTTCAAGGACGTGCCGCTGGTGTGCAGATTCAAGCAAACTCAGGAACTCCCGGTGCCAGTTCGGCAATTCGTATCCGTGGTATCAACTCGCTAAACGCAACAACCCAGCCGATATTCGTTATCGATGGTGTGATTGTTGATTCTTCCACCGACAGCGAATCCAGCAATCCGTTGGCAAGCATCAATCCTTCCGACATTGTTTCTATGGACATTCTGAAAGACGCGTCGGCAACAGCTATTTATGGCGCGCGTGCCTCGAACGGTGTTATCATGATCACTACCCGTCGCGGACAATCGGGCGAAGCTACCATAACATACGACGGTTATGTAGGATGGCAATCCATGCCAAAACATCTTGATATGATGAATTTGCAGGAATATGCCCGCCACCACAACGATAGATCCGATGCCGGAATTGTTGAAAAAAGCAGCGCATTTGTGCGCCCCGACCTATTGGGCGAAGGTACCGACTGGCAAAAAGAGCTGTATCAAAATGCGTTGATGACCAATCATAACATCTCCATCGTTGGAGGAAATGCAAAAACTACTTACACCATGAGTGCCGGCTACCTGAATCAAGAGGGTATCGCCATAGGCTCTGGTTTCCGTCGTTTGTCGTTGCGCGGTAATTTCGACAGCGAAATCAAAAAATGGGCTAAAGCTGGTATTAATTTCTCGTTGGCAGATTCGAAGCAAGAAGTAGGTGCCGACAACGACATTATTATGAATGCCCTACGTCAACAACCAATGGTTGCGGTTTCTAATCCTGACGGTTCTTTCGACGGACCCGAAGATGTTTGGATGCCTGTAAACCCTATCGGGATGGCTTCAATACGCGAAAATTACAATAAAAAGTACAATTTCCGTGTCAACACGTATTTAGATATAACATTGGCAAAAGGTTTGACATTTAAAACAGAACTTTCGGCTGATTACAACTGGGCGAATTTCTATTATTTCGAACCTTCTTATCGATTCGGAGTATTGGAAAACAATACCCGGACATCGAAACGCACCAAAAGCGATTCTAAATACTGGTCGTGGAGAAACTTGCTTACATACAGCAATACATTTGACGAATTGCACAGCATTAATGTAATGTTGGGACAAGAAATGTCCGAAAACATGTGGGAGAACTTGGTTGGTTCAGCCACCGGATTTTTATCCAACAGCACTCACGACTTGAGCGCAGGCGACGCAAGCAAATCGAGCGGAACGGGAAGCACAGGAGCAAGCTCCATCCTTTCTTACTTCGGACGAGGCTTCTACTCTTACAATGATCGTTATTTGCTGACAGCAACTCTTCGTCGCGACGGTTCTTCCAAATTTGCTAAAGGCAATCAGTGGGGATGGTTTCCTTCCGCCGCTTTAGCATGGAAAGTATCGAACGAAGATTTTATGTCGTCCAACACTACTTTCGACAACATGAAATTCCGTCTCGGATGGGGAGGCACCGGTAATCAAAATGCAGCAGATTGGGCGTATATGGCGCTTATGTCAGCGAGAGCCACTCCTTGGGGAACAGGCGTTTTGACTGGAAACACAGCAAACCCTAACTTGCGATGGGAAACAACTTATTCGACCAACCTCGGATTGGACTTTAATTTGTTCAACAACCGCATCGAGTTTATCGGAGACGTTTATTACAAGAAAACAACCGATCTTCTCTTGCAATTACCTTTGCCATCTTACTTAGGTTCGGCAGGAAATGGTGCCGCGGCTAATCCTTGGGCAAATGTGGGTGAATTGGAAAATAAAGGTATAGAGATAACAATGAACACGGTTAACATCGACAAAAAAGGATTCCAATGGCGTTCTAATTTTGTATTCTCGTTGAACCGTAATAAAGTTCTGAACCTTGATACGGACAATTCTTCCATCGAAAAATCTTACCGTGTAGGATCGGAAACGAATGTGGTAACAAGAACAGTAGTAGGTCAGCCTATCGGACAGTTCTGGGGATATAAAGTAATTGGTCGCTTCGACAAAGCCGAAGACTTTTATTACAAAGATGAGAACGGTGCTGTAAAACCGGTAGCTTTGCCTGTAGGAGTAAGCATTGGCGAAAACGGAGCTTATATCGGCGATTATATTTTTGCCGATCTTAATAAAGACGGAAAAATCAACAACAACGACGCTACCTTTATCGGTAACCCGGAACCAAAATTCACATACGGTATCGGTAATACTTTCTCATGGAAAGGATTCGATCTAACAATCTTCCTTTCGGGATCTTACGGCAACGAAGCACTTAACTACAACCGTCGCTTCATCGAAGATCCTCGGGCTAACAACAATTTGTTGAAATCGGCTCTGAATTATGCGCAAGTAGCAAAAATTGATCCTAATGGTCCGGATGATTACCGCAACTTGCATGTAGTGGGCGGCGGTGCTTATATGTCGCGACTGTCGGCTTCTACATCCAACGCCAACACCCGTGTCAGCGACCGTTACATAGAAGATGCTTCATTCCTTCGCATACAAAACGTTTCGTTGAACTACAACTTGCCTAAGCAAACGATTAGCAAACTGTCCTTGCAAGGCGTGAGAGTATATGTGAACTTGCAGAACCTTTATACATTTACGAAATATTCGGGCTACGATCCGGAGATTGGTTATATGTACGGCGATGCTCTGATGAGCGGACTTGATTATGGTCGATATCCTTCACCAAGGATTTACACCTTTGGTATGAGTGTTTCCTTCTAATAAAAATATAATACAATGAAGAATAAAATAATAATTATAGTTGCTGTAGTAATGACTTCGTTGCTTTTGGCTGGATGTGATGATTTCCTCACACAAACCAATAATACGAATCCGAATCAGGAAACTTTTTTCGACAGCGATGAGGCGCTGATGGCTGCCACTGCGCCTTTGTACAACTACGTGTGGTACACTTTTAACGATAAATTCTATTATGGAATGGGCGACGGACGTGCGAATAATATCACAGCACGATGGTCGGATTATATTCACCCTTACACGAACCTGAATGAAACCGCCTTAAGTATCGGTTTGGAGGACGCTTGGGGATCTTTCTATTCGGTTATAGCGCAATCGAACAACGTAATCAACAACATTAACGATTTCGCTACTTCCGCCGTATCCGAAGAAGTTAAACAACAAGCCATAGGCGAAGCCCGCTTTATGCGCGGAGTAGCTTATTGGTATTTGGCATCCTTGTGGGGAAAAGCAATTATCTACGAACGCACCTCCGATTTGGTAAACAATTCGGCTGTACCAACTCATCGCCCTGCCGATGTAATCGAATTTGCTATCCGCGATTTGGAATATGCTGCTAAGTATTTGCCAAAAACAACCACGCCAGCCGGAAGGGTTAACAAATATAGTGCATTCGGAATGTTGTCGCGCATCTACCTGTCAATGGCAGGCTTGACTCAGGAAGGTGAATTTAATGGAAACAACATTGCCACTGATCCTAACCGTGGAGTTCGCAACGACTATTATCTCGACTTAGCAAAGAAAGCGGCATTGAAAGTTATAGAGGAATCTTCTTTCGCTTTGATGGATAATTATGCCGACTTGTTCACCTACGAAAACAACAATTGCAAAGAAGCATTATTTCAATTACAATGGCTGATAGGTTCAACCGACGCTATCGGATGGGGAGCCAACCAATCAATATCGGCTTACTTCGGATGGTCAACCATGGTTGCTGATGCAACAAACTGGGGAAATGC
>DAIOHI010000048.1:0-11289 GCA_036744815.1 Paludibacteraceae bacterium | reverse complement strand
AATTGCATATAAAGTTTTACTTTCCGAAAATTGGGTGCTACAATCGTCTTCTGTAGTTGGATCTGATGGAAGCTTGCTGTCAACCGATCAAGTCTCTATCAACGAATGGTATCCTGCTACTGTCCCTTCGACTGTAATGGGCGTTTTGACAGCGAATGGATTGTATGAAGATTTACTTGTTGGGATGAATTATAAAGATGCTGACCGAAAGCCATTTGATGTGTCATGGTGGTATCGAACAATATTCAAGTTGCCTTTATCGAAAGAAGGAAAACGCGTAAAAATAGAGTTTGATGGTCTTAGCTATCGTGCAAATATTTGGCTTAATGGTCAATTAATTGCATCCAAAGATGATGTTTACGGACCGTTTTGCCGTTTTTCTTTCGATATAACAGATTATTTGAAAGAGGAAAATATACTGGCAGTAGAAATTTTCCGCGCTCAGGCAGGTGAACCTAATATTGGTTTTGTTGATTGGAATCCTCGTCCACTTGATGAAAATATGGGCATTTTTCGCGAAGTCAGATTAATCGTTTCGGGTGAAGTGGAAATGACGAATACTTGGGTACAATCGAAAGTAAATACAGAGAGTTTGAACGAAGCATGGTTAAGCATCGAAACAAAATTGGTAAATACGTCCGATAAGAAAGTGAAAGGATATTTGAAGGGTAAAATTGAAGATGAGATTTTTTCGATTCCCGTCAGTTTAGAGGCTAAAGAAGAGAAAAAAGTTAAAATCACTTCCGACGATGTAAAAAAACTACATGTAAAAAATCCTCGTCTGTGGTGGTGTAACAATATGGGCAATCCTGAATTGTACGAGTTGGATTTACAGTTTATCACTAATAATCAAGTGTCGGCTCAAGAAAAAGTTACTTTCGGTATTCGACAAATTGAAACTTACACAACGCCGAAAGGACACAAAGGATTTATATTAAATGGTAAAAAAGTATTGATAAAAAGTGCTGGATGGACAGATGATATATTTCTACGTGATACACCGGAAACAAACGAGATTCAAGTGCAATATGTCAAAGATATGAATCTGAATATGATTCGATTTGAAAACGTTTGGGGAACAAGTCAGAATATATACGACCTTTGCGATCGTTATGGACTGATGGCTTTTGTTGGTTGGAGTTGCCAATGGGAATGGGAAGGATATTTCGGAACGCCTGACGATGAGTTTGGAAGCGTAAAGACGGAAGCTGATATGAAATTGTTGACACGATTCCTGCATGATCAAGTAATTTGGCTGCGTAATCATCCTAGTATTATAGCTTGGTTAGGTGGAAGCGATAAACTACCGCGTCCTGAACTTGAAAAAATGTATATGGACATTTATCCGCAAATAGAAGATCGTCCTTACATGGGAGCGGCAAAAGGGCTTACAAGTTCTGTAAGTGGTTCTACGGGAATGAAAATGAACGGTCCTTATGAATATGTTGGTTCAAATTATTGGTTTGTTGACTCCGTTTATGGCGGAGGATTCGGTTTTAATACCGAAACGGGTCCTGGTCCTCAATTGCCGGCATTTGAATCAATCGAAAGAATGATACCTGAGGACAAATTGTGGCCCATTAATAATTATTGGGATTTTCATTGCACAACAGCTACGGTGGCGCTTAACAGCTTAGATGTTTTGAATAAAGCCATCAATGGAAAGTTTGGAGAAACAAATAATTTGACGGATTATTTAAATAGAGCTTATTTGCTGAATTATGAATCGACTAAAAGTATGTTTGAAGCATTTCGTATAAACAAAACGGAAGGAACAGGCATTGTGCAATGGATGCTTAATTCGGCTTGGCCCTCGTTGTATTGGCAGTTATATGATTTTTATATGATTCCTACGGCAGCCTACTACGGTGTGAAAAAAGGAAACGAAGCTTTACAGTTGATCTATAATTACAAAGACGACGGAATTTATGTTGTAAATGAAACTTGCAGTGATATTGACGAATATGTGGCTGTAATTCGTGTTTTTTCCATTGATTCAAAAGAACTTTACAAAAAGGAAGTGAAATTCTCTATAGGAAGTAATCAAGCACAGAAAATAGCAGAAATAGATAGTTATTCAAACAAAAACTCTTTTCTTGTGTTGAATGTTTTTGACAAAACAGACAAGAATATAGCTGATAATTTCTATACATTATCGTCGAAAAAAGATAGTTATCAATGGGATAAAACGGATTGGGTAGGAACGCCAATAAGTGAATATGCAGATTTTAAGGATTTGGCAAAGTTACCGAAATCGACATTAAAAACAAAGCTATCGACAGATGTCGAAAATGATGTAAATATCATTAACGTTGAATTGGAGAATACAAGTTCTACTATTGCTCTTCTTACTCAATTGGCTATGAAAGATGATAATGGAGAAATAGTTTATCCTGTGTTTTGGAGCGATAATTATGTTAGCTTATTGCCAGGAGAGACAAAAGAGATAAAATGCTGTTACAATAGGAATGAATTAAAAAAACAACCCATATACTTGCAAATTTCAGGTTGGAATAGTGATAAGCAACAAGTGAATTTGAATTAAATATATTTTGTTTTTATTATTTTCAAAGGCGGAAATGCAATATTTAGATTGTGTTTCCGCTTTCTTTTTATTATTTTTTGCGTAGGTATAATTCAATCTAATATCATTATATTTGTAGAGTTAACATTAATTTATTTACTATGGCGCGGCTTATTTTTTTAACCGATTTTTCCGAAGAATATGCAAAACTTTTATTGAAAGGAGTTGCAAAGTATTCAAAAGAACATGAACCTTGGGTACTTTGTAAGATGCCTTTATCCTACAGAGAGCTTCATGGTTTGGAAGGAGTTGTCGACTGGGCGGTAAAATGGAATGCAGATGCAATAATAGCCCAATTTTATTCTACCGAAAATGTCAGCTTATTTAAGGAAAATGGTATTATCGCTATAGCTCAAGATTTTAAATCACGTTTTAAAGAAATACCAAATATAACAGGCGATCATTATTTAGCGGGTAAAATCGGAGCTGATTATTTTATAAATAAAGGATTTAAAAAATTTGCATTCTATGGCTATAAAAATATAGTATGGTCGGAAGAAAGGTGCGAAGGTTTCCGAGAAAAATTGACGAATTATGGATTAGAACGGAATTTTTTCGAATATCAAAATATTGATTCGGAAAATTTATGGTTTTATGAATCAACGCCTTTAGTCGAATGGTTGAAGTCAATACCGAAACCTATAGCCCTGATGGCTTGCGATGACAATCAAGCGCATCATATTACCGAATTATGCAAACAATATCAAATCAAAATTCCTGAAGAAATAGCTGTGCTAGGCGTTGATAATGACGAGGCTGTTTGCACTTTATCCGATCCGCCTTTGTCTTCTATCAATCAGGCTGTTGAGAAAGGTGGATATGATGCTGCTGAATTAATTGATAAATTATTAGCTGATTCCAATGCTGAGTACAAAGATATAATTGTACAGCCAACTCATATAGTTACGCGCGAATCTACAGATATTTATGCGACAGAAAATCGTTATATATCAATTGTCTTGAAATATATTCATCAAAATAGTGATGAAAAAATATGTATTGACGATGTGTCGAAATTGGTTCCCTTGTCGCGACGATTGCTTGAGATTCATTTCAAAGAAGTTACAGGACTTCCTATTTATACCTATATTTTAAATCTGCGAGTTAATAAATTTGCCGAAAAGCTCTTAGAATCAGACATTCCGATTATCGAAATAGCATTGGATATGGGGTTTTATGATTATAAAAACATATCACGCCTTTTTAAAAAAATAAAAGGATGTTCTCCTTCTGAATATCGTCGAGCTAATTCTTTACAGAAATAATGATCGTTTTTGCGTAATATGAAGATATTAATACGCAAAAATAAGACTATAGCCTTTTGTTTCCATTTATCTTTGTTTAAAGTTCTTGATTTAAAATAGGATTAAAAACTTAGTTAACTGATCGAAATTACTATGAGAGAAAGAAACTTCTCTTTGTAATATTGATGCTTTATGCCCTTCATAATAATTTTTTAAGGGAGTTTGTAAACGAATAAAAAGTAGTCAGTATTATTATGAATAAAGAAAAAACATACTTAGGTCATTTGTTGCTTATTTTAGCAGCATGCACTCTGTCATTGTTATCGTGCGCCCAAAATACGACAGAAGAATTCCCGACCGAGAAACCTATCCCTGTCGAAAGTCTATACGGACAATTATCAGTAGACGGACATCAATTAGTGAATGAAAAAGGTAAGCCCGTTGTGCTTAGAGGCGTAAGTTTTGGCTGGCACATGTGGTGGTCCCGATTTTGGAATAAATCGACAGTTAGCCATCTTGTGGATGATTGGAAGTGTAACGTCGTACGAGCAGCGATGGGTGTTAGTCTATCATATAATAACAGTTACTTACAAAACCCAAACTTTGGGATCGATTGTGTTACGAAGGTTGTAGATGCAGCTATTGAAAAAGGAATTTATGTCATTGTAGATTTCCATACTCATGATATTTGTTTGGATGAAGCAACAGTTTTTTTTACTCAAATTGCCACAAAATATAAAAATTATCCGAATATTATCTATGAAATATTCAATGAGCCCTTGGATACACACACATGGAAAGAGGTAAAAGAATATTCCGAAACGATTATTAATGTTATTCGAAAAATTGATCCGGATAATTTGATTTTAGTCGGTTCTCCTTATTGGGATCAAGCATTACACTTAGTAGCAAACGATCCGATACAGAATCAAAGCAACATAATGTATACAATGCATTTTTATGCCGCTAGTCATAAAAAATCCTTGCGTGATCGTTGCGACGCTGCTATTGCCAAAGGGATTCCAATTTTTGTGTCCGAATGTGCCGGGATGGAGGCAACAGGTGATGGAACTATTGATTACGAAGAGTGGAACAATTGGAAGAATTGGATGGAAGCAGCTAATATTAGTTGGCTTGCGTGGTCGATTGCTGATAAAAATGAAACATGTTCCATGATAAAAGATACGACATCGCCTATTACGGCTTGGGGCGAAAAAGATTTGAAAGAATGGGGAAGAGAAGTTCGAAAAACACTTCGAGAAAAGAATACTCATTAACATTAGTGTTGAGTGTGATGAATATTTAAAAACATACTTTGTTGTAAAATTGGCTAATTGTTTAATTATGAAAATAAAAATAGTTTTAATTTTTCAGTTTATTGTATTATTTGCCCTTCAGAGTTTTTCGTGCAGTGGTAAAGATCCAGATATGGCGCCAACTAAAAAACCTATTACGGTTATTATTAATGAAGGAGATGCTAATTTTCCTGTTTTTAAAGTTAGTGCAAACATAAATCCTTCTTCCATTGAATGGGTGTTTCCTGAAGGAGTTAAAATAAAAGACAAGAGGTTGGTTACTTATTATTTTGAACAAAAAGGTAATTATGATGTCATCTTGAACTATTCTATCAACGGAAAGGCTTGGAGTCACACTGAAAAAATTGAAATAAAGCAAAATTCTTTTTATTTCGATAAAGACGAAGAAATTTGGTGGCAGGACGAATTTGAAGATGAAAAATTAGATGTTAGTTCCTGGCAGTACGATATAGGTAGCAATAAAAACAATAATATCTGGGGCAATAACGAATGGCAGGATTATACAGCTTCACCTCAGAATTCATTTTTCAGAGATGGAAAATTGATTATTAAAGCTATCAAGACAGGTGAAGGACAGAAAGTTGCAGACTATACTTCTGCTCGGATTACCACAAAAGGAAAAAAAGAAATTAATCGAGGTCGGGTAGAAGTAAAAGCCAAACTTGGAGGAGGAGTTGGTTTATGGCCCGCGATTTGGCTTTATCAAAGTTCATGGAATGATAAGCTTTATTCAGAGTTGGATATTATGGAATACGTAGGAGTGGATAAAAATATCATTTATTCTGCGGTTCACACTAATACAACCAAAGCAGTACCTGAAAATAGAGTAGGAGGAAATAAAACAGTACTTGGTGTTGAAGATAATTACCATATATATGGTGTCAATTGGACTGACGGTAAGGTGGAATTTTACATTGACAATCCTGCGACACCTCATTTGATATTTACGCCAAACGATATCAACAACTCCAACGATTGGCCCTTTAATAAAAAGTTGTATTTAATACTAAAC
Source organism: Paludibacteraceae bacterium (assembly GCA_036744815.1). Taxonomy (GTDB): domain Bacteria; phylum Bacteroidota; class Bacteroidia; order Bacteroidales; family Paludibacteraceae; genus H1. The sequence goes on along the minus strand of DAIOHI010000048.1, from coordinate 5,133 downwards.
ATCGCCGTAGGAGGTGATTGGGGTGGCATGAAGGGAGTGGATGATTCTATTTTTCCACAAGAAATGGAAGTAGAATATGTTCGTGTTTTTCAAAAAAAAGAATAAATATTATTTAAGAACGAACGGATATATTGGTAGTCTAAGTGATGTAAACCGATATGTAGTTTGATTGTTTTAACTGTTAAAATTTAATACGTATGAAAAAAGAAGAAAAAAGAACAGGGAAGAAACATCTACGAAAGAAGTTTTTGCCCTACAAACACCTATTGGCTGTACCACTATTTCTTTTTATTTGTATTTCTCTTTTTGCACAACAACCGATAAGAGTAAGCGGAATTGTTAAAAACAAAGAAGGAGAAAACATTATTGGTGCAGTTGTAAGAGAAAAAAACAAAACGGAGGCAACGATGACGGATGTTTCCGGAGCATTTTCTATTTCAGTAACAAATGCAAATGCAATTCTGGAATTTTCTTTCATCGGAATGAGCTCGCTTGAAATCCCTTTGAACGGAAAAACACAGTTGAGAGTTGTTATGGAAGAAAGTGATGTGGAACTGGACGAGGTTGTTGTTACGGCATTAGGTATCAAACGTCAGTCTAAAGCTTTAGGATATGCGATATCTGAAGTAGGAGGTGATGAAATTACAGCAGGAAGAGAAAGCAATGTAATGTCTGCATTATCCGGAAGGATGGCTGGAGTAGATATTTCTGGAACGAGTGCAGGACCTTCAGGTTCTACAAGAGTAATCATTCGTGGAAATTCACAACTATCAGGTTCAAATTTACCTCTTTATGTTATCGACGGAGTCCCTATGGATAATACCCAGTTTGGAGAAGCCGGTATGTGGGGAGGTTACGACTTTGGTGATGGAATTTCCTCTCTCAATCCAGACGATATAGAATCTGTTTCTGTTTTGAAAGGAGCTTCTGCCTCGGCACTTTACGGTTCGAGAGCTTCAAACGGTGTCGTACTGATAACTACAAAATCTGCAACAAAGCCTAAAGGACTTGGTATCGAAATTTCGACCAATGTCAACGCTGTGACATTACTTTCCGGATTCGACGATTATCAGCGAGTTTATGGACAAGGGAGACAAGGGAAATTAACAACATCTGCCACCGATTCGCGTACTTCTACGCAATCAGCTTGGGGAGCTAAATTGAATCCGGAGTTAACCATGCCTATATATAACGGCGAAATAAAACCTTATAGCAACGTAAACAACAATATTCTTTCGTTTTTTAGAACAGGGCTTACAACTACTAACTCTATTGCTTTCTCGGGAAGTAATGATGCTAATGATTTTCGTTTTTCTATTTCGGATATGAGGAATTCGGATATTGTTCCTAATTCGGATATGTCGCGTACTTCATTCATGTTCAAGGGTGGCACAAAATTAGGATCAAAAATGAAAATCGAGACGAGAGTAAATTATACGCGCGAATATGTGAACAATCGTCCGGCGCTTTCGGATAGTCCCAATAATATCGGTAATGCTTTGATTGGTTTAGCGCCTAATTTTGACCAAAAATGGTTATCGACAGGTTATAAAGATGAGTATGGACGTTATAATTCATGGAATGGCAATGAATATAGATGGAATCCTTATTGGATTCTTAACGAATTGACCAATGAGTCTAATAAGAATCGCGTGATGGGACATTTTCAATATAATTATAACATCACTCCTTTTTTAGACTTGCAACTGAAAGCCGGTACCGATTTTTATAAATTCAGAGTATCAGAGTTTACAGCTGTTTCTACACCGCGTGCGCTTGACGGAACGATGTCAGAACGAAGCATTGACGTTTCTGAAAACAATTACGAAGCCTTACTGAAGTTTAATAAACGTTTTAGCGATGTACTTGATGTATATGCTTTTGTCGGTGGAAATATTATGCAATACCAGTCCGAAACTTTTATCAACTCTGGAAACAAGGAAGTGATTCCCGGTATAAAAGAGATAACTAATTATACTACTTATCAGTTGACTCACAGTTTGTATCGCAAGCAAGTTAATTCCTTATATGGAGCTGTAAATTTGGGTTATAAAGATTTCTTGTTCGTTGACTTTACACTACGTAACGATGTTTCATCTACTTTGGCGAAGGAGAATCGCTCTTACACTTATCCTTCAGTATCAGGAAGTTTTGTTTTCTCTCATTTCCTATCTAAAGGACCCTTGTCATTTGGAAAACTTAGAGCTTCGTGGGCAAAGGTCGGTGGCGATACTGGTCCGTATCAACTGAACTTGAATTACGGAACAAGAAATTTCACTTTTCAAGGAACATCATTGGGTGAAATATCTTCCGCAAGTATTCCGTTATACAATCTGAAACCTACTTCTACATACTCACACGAAGTGGGAATTGATATTCGTTTTTTTAATAATAGATTAGCTGTTGATGCAGGATATTATAATCAATCCACTATCGACCAAATATTGAATCTGCCTATATCAGAAACATCTGGTTATGCTTCCGCAACCATTAATGCAGGAGAAATTACGAACAAAGGTATTGAACTATCGATAACGGGAAGTCCGGTAAAAACAAAAAACTTTGAATGGAGTTCAACAGTCAACTTAGCAAAAAACATCAATGAAGTAGTAAAGTTACATCCCGAAAATCCGAATTATCAATTAGCAGAAGCTCGTTGGGCAAATGCTTCAATTTATGCTTCGGAAGGAGAACCTTACGGAGTGATTGTAGGCAAGAAGTTTTTGAGAGATCCGGATGGAAATATGATTTACGACAAAGGTTATCCGACTTACAGTAGCGAATTGACCACCTTAGGTAATGGTAATTATGACTTTACGCTTGGTTTTGGTAATCGATTTACTTACAAAGCCTTTAGTTTGAATGTATTGTTTGATATGAAATGGGGGGCTGATCTCTACTCAATGAGTGCTATGCAATCGTATACGAACGGTATATCGAAAAACACATTGGAAGGGCGTCGCGAATGGTACGAGTCTGAAGAAAAACGTTTTTCGTTGAATATAGAACCTAAAGATTGGACTGCTACAGGCGGTTATTTAGGGAAAGGTGTAAAAAATATTGGTACGGAAGAAAATCCTAATTATGTAGCAAATGATATTTATGTGGATCCGCAGGAATATTGGAAATTGGTTGCAGAAAATACACCAGAGCCATTTATTTATGATGCCTCGTATATTAAATTGAGAGAGTTGACACTTTCTTATAATATCCCTACACGTATTTTGTCAAAAATTTCTATCGAAAGTTTATCAATCACTGCTTATGGTAGAAATCTATTTATACTTTATGACGGTGTGGATAATATCGATCCTGAATCGAACTACAACAATGGAAACGGACAAGGTTTTGAATACGGTTCGCTGCCTTCTCGTAGAACCTATGGAATTGGTCTTAATGTGAAATTTTAATACATGACAGTTATGAAAAATATCAAATATGCAAAATACTATTTGCTTTTCATCATTATCTCTAGCTTATTTGGCTGTACAGATTTTGATGAATTAAACTCCGATCCGACAAAATCAACGGATATGGACCCGAATCTTCAAATTGCGGCAGTACAAGTGCGGCAAACCGAAGATCATCAAGAATGGGCAAGATACTTGGCTTATCCTGCTGGATTCATGAATCAATGGACAGGCGCTTGGGGAACAATAGAGTACGGTGGAAAAGGAAAGAAATATGACAACTATCTGGAACAAATGTGGATATCCTATTATCCTTTTATAATTAAAAATGTGGTAGATGCCATTCAACGGACGAAGGACAATCCGGAAGAGATAAATGTAAATTCAGCGGCGCGTATTTTGAGAGTACAATGCTTCTTGAAAATAACCGATATGTATGGCGATGTACCTTACTTCGATGCAGGAATGGGATACTATACCGGTATTTTTAAAGCCAAATATGATAAGCAGGAAGATATCTACAACGATTTTTTCAAAGAATTGAAAGAAGCTTCGGAAGCTTTGGATTCGAATGGTGATTTGCTAAAGTACGACTTATACTATAATGGTAACATTGATAAATGGAGAAAATTTGCCAATTCTTTGAGGCTTCGCATTGCTATGCGTTTAATAAAAGTGGATCCGGATAGGGCGAAAAATGAAGCAGAAGCAGCTATTGCTGCCGGAGTTTTTGAGTCAAATGACGATATTTGCTACATTCAGCACGAAAATGTATTAAATCCACCCGATGGCGGAGGAAAAGATGGACCTGGAAATGGACTGGCAACGCGCTTATTAGGTCCTGAAGATATGTCATACAGCGATTTTCGTGTATCAAAAGAGTTGGTTACCGAAATGGTGAACGCAAAAGATCCTCGTCTTTCTTATATTGGAAGATGTTACTACAATGATGGACAACGTACTGATATTACCGATCAGGTAAAGGCTCAATTAGGAACTTACGAAGAGATGGCGCTTCCGGCACAGCGTTTCCGCTGGGACATATGGACTCCTCCGATTGATATTACCGTGAACGGGGAGGCAGTTTCTCTTGAATATACGCTTCAACAGTTGCAGCCATCTAAATTACTGACAAATTTCGGAGCACCTTATATCCATGTTAGTTATGCCGAAGTGGCATTTTTGCAAGCCGAAGCAGCTATAAGGGGCTGGAATGTAGGTGGAGCAAGTGCTCAATCGTTATTCGAGTCGGGATTACGTGCTGCAGTAAGTCAATGGTCGCTCTTTGGGGCAGCAGCAGCCAATCCTGATGAGGTTGACACTTTTGTAGCTAAAAATGCGTTAACGGCAGGAAATGAGTTGATGCAGATAAATACACAGCTTTGGGTACTTCACATTTTGGATCCGATAGAGACTTGGTCGAATTGGCGTAGAACAGGAATGCCGGATATTCAATTCTACAATAATTTTCCGAATGAAAATCAATCGAATGGAAAAACGCCTCGCCGTTTAGAATATCCAAAAGAAGAACAGATGAAAAACCCGGAAAACTATAAGGAAGCACTTGATCGTATGGGAGGAAAAGACGATTGGTTGACACGAGTTTGGTGGGATAAAGAATAACTATAAACTAAATAAAATATTATGAATAAAATAAAATATTTATTTATTGCTGTTTTGGCAACAATTGCTTTTGCTGCATGTGTTGACGACAGCGCGAACA
>DAIOHI010000047.1:11025-11313 GCA_036744815.1 Paludibacteraceae bacterium | reverse complement strand
GGAATGCCGTATTTGAATGCACCGCTTCTGAATTCATAGAGATAGAGCAGATGTATTACATTTATAAAAATCTATATAAAAAAGAAGTAGAAGTGTTTTTCACGGCATTTGTAACAGCTAACGATTTATTAGTGTCTCCACCTGTAGCAGAACGGCGAAGTACTAAAGATTTTTCAGATGATGAATATGATGAATGGTTGCGTTCTCAGCGAATGGCAAACAACATAAAAAAAGAAACTATAAAAGCAGGAACTCCTTTGTTTTTTGTAGGAGATATCGAAGGCCATT
>DAIOHI010000047.1:0-11015 GCA_036744815.1 Paludibacteraceae bacterium | reverse complement strand
AAACTATAAAGAAACAAATTGCTAAATAAACATGCAATACCCAAAATCACGCTCCACATACGGTCGGCAGAAGAAAGAACGCACGCCGAAAGAACTTAACGAACTCGCGACAGCTTTCTTCGATGCGCTAATTCTTCCTACAAACTGGAAGGTTGGCGTCCGCTGGTCGGTAGGTAAGATTTACCGCGACATGAACACGTCCGGCTTCGCGCTTAAGGATTACCGCGTATTTTGGGAAACATGCTCCGAGCGTGGCGGCATAGTGGAAAAAACACAAGCGAACAAAACTAAGCCGTATCACTGCATCTGCTCGAATATGACTGCAGAAAGGCTAAACGAATTTATCCGGGCGCATTTCATTAGTCAAGAGCCACGAAACAACGAAGAATCAGAAAACAAATTAGTATCACTAAAAGAACGAATACAAACAGGCAACTTTTAAAATTATGAAAAAAATAGAAAAGAATTTAAACATAATTTCCGACGCTGAAAGCGATCGGATGCAACAGCTGCTTGAGGCAGCATGGAAAGAAACTGGAGATAAATCGATTTTTGAAATTCTTCAAATTATCACACAGCCAACAAAAAGCGAAAAAATGCTACATGTGCGCGGTAAACAGCCGGAAATAGAACTATGTAAAGACTGTAATGGCATCGGTTATAGATTTGTAAACGGTGAATATGATTGGTATTCCCGAGCTCATGAGACAATAAAAGAGAATTGCCCCACCTGTTCAGGCACAGGACGTGTTGTCGTCACTAAAAAAACACTCGTAAGCGTGCTACCTTACGATGTTGAAAAAGCCCCAAATTAAGGGGCTTTTTTTATGATGTTATCCAAATCTTTTTCAAACTCATCTAAAATCTTTTTATTAAGCACTTCGGAATCGCCAATAAATTGACGTTTCGGAATGGTAACATTTCGATTACTTCCGGCTGTAGTTGTTCCTTTGTTGTGGGCTTCTGCGTATGGCTTATCACTATAAATGGTTGTTTCGCCTTGTTGTTTCTTGTAATCAATACTCATACCCAAATCGCCTGTGTCACCTGTAAGGATTTTGCGCGAAGCTTTTGCTCCTGTGATTTTCGGATTCATACGGCGTTTCACTTCTTCCCACGATTCAATTTTCTGGTTTGTAAAACCTTCGTCTTGAAAAGATTCTGTAAAGTGATCGCGAGCAATTACGCCCATTATTTCAGGAGCATCGTTGTTTATATAGTTTTCTGTTTCCTGTGAAGCATTTAACAGGTGTTTTGCAAATTGGTTACCGTCCATAAAAAAACGAGATAAGTTTGTTATTTATAGAAATATATATATCTTTGTAGTGTCTTCCCTGCGTAGGAAGGCGAACCACTAACGGCATATTCAATTTCATTGAGTATGCCGTTGGTCTTTTATGGTCGATTAAAGACAGTTGTTTTGCCCATATTATTGACAATAATCGTCTGTATGTTCTTTCTGTCCGGTGCATTCCATTGTCCTTTTAAAAAACGTTGTAGGTAGTCTTCGGTAAATTCATCTGCTAATTCCAAATAGACAACATCAGCCTTTTTTGAAGCTTGAAGAATCCGTTTACTTGCCGTTTTTTGAGTTCCTGTTTTAAATTCAATCAACACACCATCTATCATAGCGTCAGGACAATCGTTTTTTTGCATGACTTGAAAGGCTTTGCCATAGTAGCGCTCACGTAGTTCAACCTGCGAATAATGAATTTGTGGCAGTAGTTTGATGTCATTTCCATAGCCGATTTTGTTCAGTTCTGTTACTGCTTTGATATTGGTTGTTAACTCTTCATCGTAGCGACAATTGAAATGCTGAAGGAAGTTTTTTCCGTTTCCGTCGGCTGAATTAATATATACAATTTCATCCGGATTGTAGAGTACTCCGACATCCGGAATATGCTTATCTACCCGACTAAAATATGGATGTTTATTAGTGTATATTTCATTTGTCATTGCAGGATTGCCTTCCAGTCCATTCGAAACCGGAATGGGTGTTATATCGTTATTTTCAGTAACAGGCTTGTTGGTGTTGCGCCAATCACATTTACAATTCCAAATACATCCGGGCGAATTTTTCTGTAAAAACGGATCGTCCATTCGCCAAACCCGACCGACATAGGTCAAATGCAATTCACGCGGCGAAGCGGAACGAGTATGCAACCATTCAATATTCGGAAATAAACGTTTATTTTGCTCGAAACGTTGCCATTGTTTAGCTACACGCGTGCGATGTACGGCGGTGTTGTATTCCACAGCCTGTGTTGTGTTCGCGCGGTTAATAATAACTTTAGCGCGTTTGCCATATTCATCTTTATTCAATGCGACACCATTTACATCAGCCTTGCAGCGTTCGATCATCTGTATCGTATAATTCGACTTAGCGGCTGCGAAACGGCTTAAATTGTTCTTTAATAGCTTCGCAGTAGCTTCGTCAATGCCTGTAACGGCTTTGTGTAGATTATCGTTATAAGTGTCAAATATCGGGCGTAGAAGTTCATCGTGCTTTCCTTTCCAAATCTCCTCGACAGCTTCGTTTAATACCGTTTGGCGGTTTGCTAATTGCAGGCTTGGATATTCGGCAATCGCGAGCTGTTTTGTTCTCAAATCGCCATTAAAATATAACTTCTCGAAGTCAATTTCAAAAGCCCCAGCCTGCGTGGGGCTTACTCGAAAAAACTTAGTGGCTCAATTATTTCACGGCGCGGATTCTCTTCGTCCAACTCTACTTCGTAAGTGTCTTTGATGTATTGCGCTGTTAGATTGAAGCCTGCACCCAAAAGAACTTGGTCTATTTTAATGCGTTCTTCGGGTTTAATAGTTGTCTTTTCAACCAATTCAAAATAATGCCCTTCAGGAATGTCGTAACCTAAATTCCGCATTACCGGAATCATCTCGTCACTAAACCAATCCTGTACATCCATCATGTCGGCATCGGTGTAGTCCTGATAAATTTCAAGGTGTACATTAGCTTGACTTTGGGAACTGCCATCGTCCATCGTCATAGTTTGACCAACAATACCTTTTGAAATTTCTTTGTTAATGATATTGATTTTTTGAAAAAATACTTGATAAGCATCTGATTTTTGATTTTCCTTTATTTCAATATCCACCTGTTTGTCGAATATGGCATAGGAAGCCGTCCCCATCGTTTCGAGCCAGCTTTGTAGTTCGTTTTTGTGTTTATCGGTATTAATGGCAGTTCGAGCAATACGGATAGGAACGCCAAATATCTGCTCGAACTCGTCCCACGAAGCCCACGAATGCCTTTTATAGATAGTCATTGGAGCGACACGCTCCAATATTCCTATAGCATTTTCGCCCAACTGGATATAGAGTAAATGATTCGGGAAAGCACGGTAGTCGATTGCTGTTCCGTTAGGTTGGTAGGCATCTTTCAACAGCAAGCTCTTTTCAGGAATAATATTTTCACGATTAATATCAACGAATCCATGTATATCTCCCAAAGAATAATTATTGATAAACACCATGCTATAACCGTAAAACTTTGATTCCATAGCTTTGCGAACCAACTGCCGACACCAACGTTTTTGAACAAATAAAGAACGATCATCATCGCGGATACCATCTTTGTCTTTTAAGACAAATTCTTTGTTTAGAATGCGCAAAATACGGCTTTCAGTAGCTCCACGTAGATGATTGTCTAACATGGCATCTTTGTATAACTGTTGTATTGGGTAAGTGATAGGGTTAAAAGGATCATACCGGACAACACGCCCATTTTGCCAATCGGTTACTTCCTTCCGGTACAATGATTCATACAAATGAAAATAATCAATCTCCATTTTTCCCGAACCACGCGTATCGGCAATGGGCGTGTTTTTAGCGTTGCGTACAGGAATGTTATTCTTTTGCTTCGCAGCTAGAGATAAATGCTTTTTTTTATTTCTGTTATTTTTGCTCATTGTGTATGCTGTTAGTAAATAGAACCATATCGTGTGTTCCCCCCAAAACGAGTGTCGCCTGTTTGTCCGGTGCTATCGTCCGGTTCTTCGGGTTTAGACGGCAATGTGCGGTCGCCTAATTCGCCTGTATAAACTTTTTCGAGCCAATCCATTGCTTCGGCATATCGACGCGCAGCAACGGCATTGGTGTCGCGTGTGTGGCGTTCGTAAACTTCATAAATAACAATATCTTTCAGTCGTTTTAAGATTGAAAGTTTGCGATTGCTGCCTTCCACATTGAATATTGCTTCTGCATCGTAAAATCGGCTTAAAAAGCCTTTCATTTTATCAATGCTTTCGGCAATGATATCATCGACAATACCGTCATCCAAATCGGTAATAATATCAACAAGGTTGATATCTGCAACCGTTTTTAATTCTACTTTTGTTAGAAATGCCATTTAATAACCTCCTCTTTTTTGTTTACCAATAATTGGTTTTGTTGTTGTATTGTCATCTGTACTACTGCCGTTCAGGTATTCCTGCGCTTTTAAAATCGCATCAGTCAACGCATCGGGAAAGTCTACCGGATATTTACCGCCTTTCTCGAAGTTGAGCATTTGCGCTTTGGCTTCTTCCCAATCTGGGTTTTGCTCCAAGTCTTCACTAAAATCGAGTAATCCGGTAATCAATACACTGACTAATGTGGTATCCATTTTAATGTATTTGTCGACCGTGCTTTTCTGTGGGATAGGTACAACCCACGATTTGTGTTTCATTGCAGCTCGATACAAAACAGGTTCGTAAATCGATTCCTGTGCTACGCTGGCATCGTAGTAAAATAGGGTTGCGCCGTTTATCTGAATAATCTTTTTCGCCTGTGTGAAGTGATACGCCAGCGCAGTATCAATATCAGCTGTTTGTCGGCAATAAACATCCAAGCAAGTCATGTGTATGCCATCAACGCCCAATGTTGCCATTGCTTTGTAACAAGCAGCATCGGAGTAAGCAAAGTCCCAGTTGCCGACAATAACCACATATTGGTCGAACTGTTTTGGCTTAACCATACGAATCATGCTCTTTTTTATCCGCTTGCCGACATTAATAGGCGTGTTGTAAAATTCGCCACTCAAAGTTTCTTTATCATGAATATATTGTTCCTTTTTGCGAAGGCAATCCGAATGTGTGTAACGTTCGCCCCACGAAGGATTCCATGTGTCGGTATTCTCTACATTTATCTCATCCATGTATTTGTCGGTTAAATTTATGAGATAAAGCGAAGAATATTTTTCTTTGCGAATTTGGTTACGTTTAGTGTCGATGTTCCGAATATCGAAACCTTTCTTTTTCAAAAGTGTGGAAATAAAACCTTTTTCTACAAAGTAATTATTATTAATTATTGTACGTTCTGATCGTTTTGAAAAAGCTCCTTGAATATCGCCAGTTACCTTTTCAGTATATTCTCTTACTAATGTAGAGTTTAAAGCTCGTTTTTTATCCTCAATATCATCAACCGAAACATATTCCAATCGTACACCATTTAATCGTAATCCTCGAAATTTTTGGTCGATACCTAACGCCATGAACGTACATCTGTCTGTTGTTTCAAATTGTCCATCTGCCCAACTCCCATAATTTTTTTGCATCCCGAAGTCTTTTATAATCCGGTTGTTGGCTTCAAACTGTACTTGTAAATCTTGCAATAAAATAGCAGCGAGAATTTCATTTGCTCCAACCGTTAAAAAGAACTTTGCTTTTTCGGCTTGCTTCAGGGCAAAGGGGTAGCCCATGTTGGCGTGCGTAGATTTTGCACCACCTCTAAAAATAAGATTGAACAGCGTTATAAAAGCTTCGTTGTACAAATCCTTATAAATGGCGGTGTGATACCAAGCGCATTCGCAATCCGCCATAGGAATAGGCGTATCCTTACCAAAATAGTAGTTGAAGAAAAGTCCGTAGTTTTGTGGCTGCAGCAACATATTTATACGTGCTTCCTGTGCTTCGGGCGTTTCTTCTATAATGGTGTCGATAGTGGCTTTATTGATATATGCCGTTTTCGTTCGGAATCGCTCTAATAAATCTTTGTACTCCTTTTTAGTCATTATTAAGCGCGTGTGTAGTAAAATGAAATACTTTTTAGTTTGTCAGCTGTGAAGTTTTTTGGGAATGTTCCTTTTTGACGTTCCTTCTTAAACCATCTTTTGCTAATAATTTGTATTTTGCCATCCCATTTGAGTACGAACATTTGCGAACCTGTTTGTTCACGTAGTTTATCGGCTTGCTTTTTTAGCTTCGTTATTTTTAAACCTATTTGATGTTCGCGCCATTCTTGAAATAGATTGGCGAAATAGATTGTAACTACATTTATTAGCTTATTCATTTCCTAATACCTCGTTATTTAGTTGCGTTAATACTTTTTCTTGTCTTCGTCGCACATTTTGCAGTTCTTCCAATAGAGTTTCTTTCTCTTTCCGGTTCTTCGCTATTTGAATATCCTTCATGTAGTCTTCGCAAAGTATTTCGAAGGCTTCATACATATACATAAGCACTTGTTTTTTACTGCTGAACTTTTCAAAGGCGTTGGCATATTTCACAGCTTGGTCGGCACTTATTTTTGGCGTTTTACCATCTAATACATCAGCATAACTTTCGAGGATAGAGTTTCGAATTTCCGATAGCGCAATCAACTGGCTGCGCTTACTTGTTTCGAAATTAAATTCGCGAATCCATCGCTCAATGGTTCGAGCCGTTACGTCTCCCATTATTTCGGCAATGGTCTGCGCATCGAAGCCTTTGCAATACATTTTACGGGCTTGCTCTATTTTTTCTTCTCGTTCTGCTTTTGTGAATTGTGCCATGAAAATAACTTGTTTTTGATACAAAGTTTGTCCATTTTTTTAGCGGTTGAAAATTGTAAAATCATAGTGATTGAATTTTCGACCATAGTTGTTTTAAAAACTGACAACTATGATTTTATGATTTTGTAAGGCTGTTTTTTCCCTTTTACTTTGCTTGAAATTTTGACACGAAAATGGCAAAGAAAGAACGTGAATTACCCGAAGTTTTAGAGCATGATTTTATTGTTTGCGATAACACAGTTAATCGTTACGGTTGGCGACTGTTGGTTGCAGGTATTGAGTTGGATGGTTTCTTGAAAAATCCTGTTTGCTTAGTACAGCATTTTACTTACAGTATGCCTGTCGGCAAATGGAAAAATTTACGTGTAGAGGGCGAAGAATTGAAAGGTACAGTTGAGTTTGACCGAAATGATGAAGATGCCGTAAAACTCTATTGGAAGTATAAGGACGGTTTTATGAATGCTGTTTCATTAAACATTCTTCCAATCGAAGAAAGTGACGAAAAAGATATGCTGTTAGCAACACAAAAGTATCCAACAGTTATTAAGAGTGAGTTGCTTGAAATAAGTTTAGTTACTCTTCCCGGACAAAAGAACGCCGTAAAACTATCTACTCCGGAAGGAGGCGAATATAAATTGAATTTAATTACTACAAACCAAAAAACGAATATGGCAAAAGAAGAAAAAACCATTGAGCAACTGAATGAAGAATTAGATGCTCAAAAGAAGTTGAATGCCGAAAACTTGGTGTTACGACACAAAGAACGAGGTGTTGTGCAAGATGGCGAAGTTGACTCGCTGAAAGAATTGGCTCTATCGAACTACACCGCTGTTAGTAAAATGTTGGACGCGCGCAATCCTGCTCCAAAGGAAGACAACACTTCTGCAGAAGCAAAGGCGGATGCATTGGTTGCGCTACACTTTAATCGTGGTGCAATTACCGAAGCCGAAAAGGAAGTTTTCAAACAATCAGCTGTACTTAATTACGATGGCACAAAGAAAGTCCTTGAGGCTAAAAAAGGCACTGAAAGTATCCAAAATTTTGTAAGTGGAATGAATGCAGGAGATGACACGAAACAACTGAATGCTGATCGTGCCGGATGGGGTTATTATGATTATTTCAAAAAAGACCCGCAAACCCTCGCCATGATGGAAAAAAATGAGCCGGAAAAGTATAAACAGCTTGTTGCCGATTTTAACAATAAAGCATTGCCGGATGGCACGATTGTGTAATCGATATTAAACAAAGCAATGCGAAGCCTGCGAAGTGGCTTGCGAAGTAAAATTTTAGATATAAACAATAATTTATTTTCAAATGAAAAGATTTTTAGGATTTTTGGGATTTTTGACCACATTGATAATAGTAGTGGTTTGCATATTCGGAGGCGTGGGAGCATCTGCCGGATTGATATTGGCAGCTCCTCCTGTTGTGTTGGATACACAAAAAATAGTATTCCTGACTTCTTTAAAAGAAGAATATGAAGCGATTGATACATGGCTGAAAGAAGCCGAAGATTTAAGTTCGTTTGTTGCTGACGGTCAAACATTGGTGTTTCCGGAAGCCGGAGCTGCCCCAGCTGTATATAAAAACCGCGAAACGGATATTGATAGTGTAGAACCTAATGAGACCACAAATGAAGTTGCATTGGATGTGTATGACAGTCAAAATTATAAACTGCGTAATATATATCTGCATGCCCTTCCATTTGACAAAGTAAGCTATTATACAAAAAAATCTGCCGATGCTATTGTGAAGCAAGAAATAGAAGATGCGGCACATGCTTTCGCTGCAGATGTGGACTTGACGGCAAAAAAGAAATTTATTTATGGTTCGACGGGCGATACACGTGAAGGTTTGAAAATGCTTACGCTTGCTGATATTGTGGAGTTGGCTCGTCGTTGCGATCGACTTGGTTTCCCTGATGAAGGTCGAAATATTGTGCTTCCATCTGACATGTGGTGGGATTTGGTCAACAACAATCCGATTCTTAAGGGACAGTTGGAGCGTATCGCTCTCAATGGTACTATCAAGCCTTTGATTGTAGAGTATTACGGATTCAAAATCCATAAATCAACACAAAATTTGAATTTGGGTTATGATACTGTTAATGCACAAAAAGCACCTCAAGGAGCCGTTATAACTGGTAATGTTGTTCCAGCAGGTTTTGTATTTGTTTCTTCAGAGGTGTTTCACGCAGGCGGTTCCTTCGATATGTTCCGTGCTGTGAAATCGCAGAACACATCAGGACGTGCCGAAGAGTTCGGCTTTCAACACCGCTTCAAAGCGGATCATCAAATGACCGACCGTCGTTATTCCGGTCTCATTTATTTAAGTAAAGCGTAAAAGATACTGTTTGTTAGTTTTTTCATAGGTTAGATTGATTGAAAGTACCGGAAGCAAAACGGCTTCCGGTTACATTCTACAACGAGATGAAAAGAAGCGATATATATAAACCGTTGCGAGATTTAGCAAACGACAAACTTTCTTATTTGAAGTTTATCGACTTGCAAAAAGGACAAATGAATGTCCAACCGCAAAACTATCCAATACCGCTTCCGGCATTGTTTATCGAATTTGGCGACTTTCGTTTCAGTAATCTGTTAGAACACCAACAAAAAGGAGATGGTCTAATATCTTTCTATCTCTATTTGGACTTAGTGTCCGATAGTTTTCATAAAGCTGAACGCGAAAATCAGACAATAGATATACTCGACTATTTTGATGAACTGTTTGAAACATTCGACGGGTTTTCCACTCCGAACATAACACCGCTTGTGCGGTCAATGGAATACAAACCGCAATATGGTACGCGCTTTATTTTGTTTCGAATTGATTTTACAACAACCATTGATGATGGAAAAAAAGAACAGCAAGTCCGTATAAAAAAACCGCAAACAAAATTTAAGTTTACATGAAAACAAGTCAAAAAGGAATTGATCTAATAAAGTCTTTTGAAAGCTTTCAAGCTAAATCATATCTGTGTCCTGCCAATGTGTGGACAATTGGTTACGGACACACAAAAGGAGTTCGTAAAGGGCAAATAATTACACAGTCAGAGGCTGAAAGGCTATTGAAAGAAGATTTAAGCGTTTTCGAAGCTGCTGTAAATAGGATTTGTAAGGATATAACTCAGAGACAATTTGATGCGCTTGTTTCGCTTGCATTCAATATTGGAACTACGGGATTCGACAACAGCACTCTTGTTAAATTGGTTAAATCTAATCCGAATAATCCGGCTATTCGTTCTGAGTTTGCGAAATGGAAATATGCAAAAGGAAAAATTTTACCTGGTTTGGTACGCCGTCGCGAAGCCGAGGCAAATCTATATTTTGAAAACTAAATGAAAGAAGTATTAGAGAGCTTTAACACATATTTGCTTCCGTTTTTGACGATCTTTTTGTCTTATTACGGCTGGCGCGCCACTATCGAAAAAAACAAACTCAAAGCGGAGTTGAAAGGTTTGGAGGGTTCTAATACTGCTCAGGAAATCGAAAATCAAAAATCGTGGCTTGACCTGTATCGAAAACTACACGATGATCAAGCGCAACGTATGGTATCGATGGAAAAGGAGATTCAATCATTAAAAAAAACAATTAAATTTTTTGAAAATGCTTTTAGGAAAATACAAGGTTGTCAGTATGTTGATATTTGTCCTGTTGCTCTGGAGTTGCAAAAGCACGAAGCAAGTAACAGAAAGCGAACAAATAAGCGACCATCGACAAACCGACAGCGTGAACCTACTGGTGGTGGAGCGGATAATAACACCGATAGTAACACCACAGACGACAGCAAAACTAAACCTACTAATTGATGTATTAGACAGTCTACCTGTTGGAGCTTTGTTTCAGGCGCGGGACGGTAACGCTACCGGTACGGTTATAAAAAACGATGACAATACATTAACATTCATTGCCAACTGCGACAGTTTGATTTTTTTGGTCGAACAACTAAACAAAGAATTGTATCATTCTCGTAGTGAGAATACGACACTTAAAACCACATTAAACGAGCAAAAACTCTCAGTCGTAAATGAACTGTCCGGTTGGCAATGGTTTCAAATATATGGATTTAGAATTTTATTAATCATTTTTTTATTGATCATATTATGGCAGAAAAGAATAAAGATGTTCAAGGGAGTGAAAAATCTACTCAAGAGCAAATAAACGAACAAATGGCAGCCGATGCAAAAGCTAATGGTGGACACGTACCAAAAGAACAGGAGGCGAAGGATAAAGCGGATGCCAAAGCCAAA
>DAIOHI010000046.1:0-11374 GCA_036744815.1 Paludibacteraceae bacterium | reverse complement strand
CAAGAAGAAAATATCTGCCGAAGTAAAATCCTGTTAAGTTATTTTGGAGAGAAAAATGCTAAAAATTGCGGTCAATGCGATATTTGTCTGAAGCGAAAAGAGACGGAAGTTTCGGAAGAAGAATTTGCCGCTATTCGTGAAGCCCTTCGGGAAAAATTGACAGTCCAAGCCTGCAGCATCGAAAAATTAGTAAAAAAAACATCTTATCGAGAAAACAAAGTGCTACAAGTGCTACGATTTATGTTAGATAACGGAGAGTTGCTTGAAAACGATAATTTCGACTTGATTTTAAAAAAATAGCAACTGTATTTTTAGGTATTTTTTTTATAATTCATATAAAAAAAATTACTCCAACATCAAATTCATTATGGGTTGACGTTCGGGAAAAAGCAGTTGAAAATTCTCGTCCAATTCCTTTGTTTTAAAGCCAAACAGCAATCGACAAAGCATTCGGACATCTGCTTTCAACTCATTACTTTTGATGCTTGAAAGCTCTCCTAAATTGAGTAATGACAATTTTAAACCTGAGGCTGAAACACTTTCTTTATACAAATTGAATAGATATTCCGCATCAATAATTCGCGCCATTCCCGAAAGATTTGTTTTTGGAGGACATCCATCTATTTGGTATTCGTCCACAATCGTTTTGAAATCATCCATCGTTTTCTGAACACAGAAATCTTTCTGTTGAAAATTCAAATCAAAAACAGTATAAGCATCCTCTATTATTGGATGCTCTGTCAATATTTTTTTCAATGGAATAAGCTTTTCGTCAGCTTCAAAAACCTGTTCATAACCAAACTGTTCGTAGAAATGAAACAACTCTTTTTCTGCTGGAATTAATACCGCCAACGGAATTTTTCGTTTTTTCATTTCATAATGAGCTGCTTCGATCAAGCGCTTCATAAATCCTTTAGAACGATATTCGGGCAAAGTACACAACCCGGAAAGATAATAAAAAGGAATTTTTTTACCGTAAAAAGTGATAGTATAAGGAAGCATTTGCAGTGACGATACAATTTTTTCATCGCAAGAGTAAACAAGTGTATTTTCAGATTTATACTTTTCCCGAAAATACAAATCCATAAATTCCTCGCTATCGTCGAAACAAAGTTTCCACATTTGACGAATAGCAGGCTTGTCTTTTGAATCTGCAAAGCGTATCATTTCTTTTTCTGCAAAATACCTTCGTGCAATAAAATATCCGGATAATAAGACATTTTTGCTTTGCGTAAGTTTTCGAATCCCATATCTTCCTCTCGATTGATATAAGTGAATTCGGAAGCTTCGTGCTCTACAAATTGCTGGTTAATAACAGCGTAAGCACCATTGATTTCAGAATCGGCTTTCTCTACATGAACACAAAAAGTATCTTCGCTCAGAGCTTCGCCAACAGTAAATGCGACGATTTTTCCGTTTGCTCGAAGCATTCCGCCTTTTAGTTCCAATTCGTGGAAATTATCCAACATATTTTTTGCCGCCACAAAATCATGCCTTAATGAGAATTCTCCGTCAGGACTATGTTCTCTTTCCCATTTTTCGAGCAAGGACAAACATTCGGCACAATCTTCAGCTGTTTGAACAGGCGCATAATACCAATCGGGATAATCTGCTTTAAAGCGATTAATATGATTCCGCTTGCTTTGCAATTTCTTACCATTGAGAAGAATAAGCTTTTTCGACAAATAAATGTATTCATCATTATCTCTGTCGCGGGTATATGTGAATTCATTTGGCATCGCTTGTTGAATTTGAAGCCACATTTTTTCAGTTATACCTTTCATCCGAAAAACGCTTCTATTTTCCTCGATATCCCGATCTATGTAGTCAAAAGCTTTTTGTATAGGCATTTTTCCTATCGGCATCAAATAATACAACTGCCCTAAATCGTTTTCGAAACGAAGGAAAAGCGTTTCATGTACTATGGCAAATTGTGTTTTGAACTTTGCCTGCCAAGCCCAAAGATTTGCAAAGCAAAAATCGCAAACACGGTAATTATTCCCACGAAAACAGGCATCTATCGCTTTCTTATCAGAAAGTGTAATTGGTTTGAAATTCATTGTTAGTTAGCGTTGTGTCGGAAAGAGACGGTGCTCAATCGTAGAGAAAGAATCAGAACAGATATGTCAAATTCACAGAAAATGTATTGTTTTTGGAATTAGAAATTGTTGAAGATGTTCGCTGAACACTAATCGGATTGGTCTTTATTCCTTGCGCCCAAGATGCTCCAATTTGTATTTTTTTTAGTAATTCTATCCCGGCTCCTAAGGTATAGCCATAATCTAACTTATCCATAAACCGGGAAAAAGTCATGTTTAGCACCTCGTCTTCTTTTTCGTTTACCGTTTTTCCATCCAATAGATAACCGCCGTAAACACCTGCATAACCGTATATTCCAAGAATTCCAAAAGATAGTGTATAACGAATACTAACAGGAACTTCTATGTAGTTCAGCTCATTATAAGCCTCTACGATGGTTTCCTGTAAGTCATCTTCATAATATCTAAAAAAGCTCCCTTTCTGAGAAAGAAGTGCTCCAACTTCAGTACTAAAACCCGATTCATTACTTGAAAACGGCACTTGATATACCAAACCAATATGATAACCGGTCAAGTTTTCTGATTTAAATCCAGCAGTAATATCCTCTTGAGAAAGAGATCGAATTTCGTTTGCCATATTTACACCAGCTTGTATCCCCAATTGGGCAAACAATCCGGCAACAAACAACAAAAGAAAAAAGGGTATCAACAAAAAACGTTTCATGCTTATTTTAACTTTATCATTTTAAACAATACATATAACACTTCAATAGACAGTTTTTATTATATCGGAAGTATTAAAATAACATAAAAACAATACAAAAACAACATTTCCCCTTTTTTCTTTTCAAAAATTAAGAAGAAGCCCACGGTTTAGCTTAATTCCAGAAAGAAGAACTACGATAAAAATATCTTCAATCGCTTATTTTTTAGTCATCCGTTTACGCTCATTCTCGTCCAAATAAATTTTACGCAATCGTA
Source organism: Paludibacteraceae bacterium (assembly GCA_036744815.1). GTDB lineage: Bacteria > Bacteroidota > Bacteroidia > Bacteroidales > Paludibacteraceae > H1. Next base: position 8,354 of record DAIOHI010000046.1, on the reverse strand, counting down.
TTTTCGACGGAGTTACTTCCACATACTCATCTTCTTTGATATACTCCAACGCTTCCTCTAAACTGAAAACAATCGGAGGTGCCAATTTAGCTTTATCGTCAGCTCCTGAAGCGCGCATATTGGTCAATTTTTTCGATTTGGTAACGTTTACCACCATATCGCCCTCTTTTGAGCTTTCTCCAACGACTTGACCTGCATAAACTTCGTCCTGAGGGAAGATAAAGAAACGTCCTCGATCCTGCAATTTATCTAAGGCGTAAGCATAAGCCGTTCCGGTTTCCATAGCAATAATAGAACCGTTATTTCGTTTTTCGATTTCTCCTTTATAAGGTTGATATTCTAAAAAACGATGCGACATAATTGCCTCGCCGGCAGAAATGGTCAAAATGTTATTTCTCAATCCGATGATTCCGCGTGAAGGAATTAAGAATTCCAGCTGAACTCGGTCGTTGACAACCTCCATACTCAACATTTCCCCTTTACGAATAGCAACCATCTCAATTACTTTCCCTGAACATTCTTCAGGGAGATTGATCGTCAATTGCTCAACTGGCTCGCAACGACGTCCGTCAATTTCTTTGAAAATAACCTGAGGCTGACCTACTTGCAATTCATATCCTTCGCGACGCATGGTTTCGATAAGCACCGACAAATGTAACACTCCACGTCCGTAAACATTCCATGTATCGGAATCAATTCGTTTTTCGACCCGCAAAGCCAAATTTTTGTCTAACTCTTTTACCAAACGCTCATGAATATGACGTGAAGTAACATATTTTCCTTCTTTACCGAAGAATGGAGAATCGTTTATCGTAAAAACCATACTCATCGTTGGCTCGTCAATTGCAATAGGCTTGAGTGGCTCCGGCTTGTTAATATCCGCGATGGAATCGCCGATTTCGAAACCTTCGATACCAACCAAAGCACAAATATCACCCGATTTAACCTCCGTTGTACGAGTGCGCCCTAATCCGGTAAAAGTATGCAATTCTTTAATTCTCGATTTTACAATTTTGCCATCGCGCTTCACCAAACTAACATCCATTCCTTCGCGTAAAACTCCTCGATGAATACGTCCTACGGCAATACGCCCTACATAAGAAGAATAATCCAGCGAAGTAATCAACATCTGAGGAGTTCCTTCCAGATATTCGGGAGAAGGAATGTATTTGATGATAGCATCAAGAAGAGGCTGTATATTATCTGTCGGCGTTTTCCAATCTTCCGACATCCAATTTTGCTTTGCCGATCCATATACGGCATGGAAGTCCAATTGCTCTTCAGTTGCATCCAAGTTGTACATCAAATCGAAAACAGCTTCGTGAACTTCATCCGGACGACAATTGGGTTTATCCACCTTATTAATTACAACAATAGGTTTCAATCCTATCTGTAAAGCTTTTTGCAACACAAAACGTGTTTGCGGCATGGGACCTTCGAATGCATCAACCAAAAGCAATACTCCGTCAGCCATATTCAATACACGCTCCACTTCACCACCAAAATCGGCGTGCCCCGGAGTGTCGATGATATTTATTTTATATCCGTTGTAGTCAATTGATACGTTTTTTGCCAAAATGGTAATTCCGCGCTCGCGTTCGAGGTCGTTATTATCCATTATCAATTCACCGGCATGCTCGTTCTCTCGAAACAAGTGTCCGGCTAAGAGCATTTTATCTACTAATGTGGTTTTCCCATGGTCGACATGGGCAATGATAGCAATATTCCTTATTTTCTGCATGTAACACAATCTTTTTGAGCTGCAAAATTAGTAAAAAAATACAGAAAATAATATTCGCTTAAAAAAATCAGATTCATTGTTTTATAATTTATGAGAAATAAATTCATATTCAAGTCATCTAAAACATATTCAAGTAACAGAAATGCTTTCAATAGCTTTAAAATATTTTCAGAAAACAAGTCGATTCAAAAATCGGAACAACATGATTTGACAATAATGAGTATTTTATAAGAGATTGAGCGGATGGTAAAACATGTAACATGTAGAAATAATTTAATTAAATATTGCAAAATTAAATTGTGTGCAATATATTTTGCTTACATTTGCAAAAAAATAAATAAAGAAATGAGAGAAGAATTGAAATTAGCCAATCAAGTGTGCTTTCCAGTTTATACTTTGGCAAAAGAAATTGTAAATCTATATCGCCCTTTTTTAGATAAATTGAATTTAACTTATCCACAATACCTCGTAATGATTGTTTTGTGGGAACAAGGCGAACAAACAGTTTCAGAGTTGGGAGAAAAACTTAATCTTGACAGCGGCACATTAACACCCTTACTTAAAAGACTGGAACAAAAGGAATTCATATCAAGAACAAGAAGAAGTAGCGATGAGCGTGTTGTACAGATTTCACTCACACAAGAAGGCGACAGGCTTCAAACAAAAGCTGTTCAAGTGCCTCAGCAACTTGCCGAATCAATCTGCATTTCAATAGATGATTTTAAAAATTTAAAAATTAGCATAGAGAATATACTCATAAAAATTAACAAAAAAAACAACTAATTTATGTCAACATTCAAACAAAAAGTATTACGATTTCTTTATCCGCTTATTCGTAAAGCAGCTAAAAGTGGTAAAAACGGCACAGTTCTACATAATGAAAACAAAATGGCTGCAACAACTTCTTTCTACCAACAAAAAGCGACATTAAACAATGGAAAAGCAATTGATTTTTCTACCTATGCGGGTAAAAAAATCTTGATTGTAAATACTGCTTCAAATTGCGGATACACAGGGCAATACGCTGAATTACAACAACTGCACGAACGATTAGGTGACAAATTGGCGATAATTGCTTTCCCTGCCAATGATTTTGCTGAACAAGAAAAAAGTGACGACAACGAAATTTCGCAGTTCTGCCAAGTGAACTATGGCGTAACATTTCCGATTGCAAAAAAAGGAGTTGTAATAAAAAATGAGAAACAACAAGCAATTTTCAAATGGTTAACAGATAGTGAAGCAAACGGTTGGAACAACCATCAACCCGATTGGAATTTTAGTAAATATTTAATTGACGAAAAAGGCAATCTCGCATATTATTTTGGACCTTCAATTTCTCCTTTAGACAATGAATTTTTAAAAGCAGTAGAATAAATACAAGGACACAAACCGCTAACTCAACATCTTGCGGCTCAATGTAATTTTGCAAAATTTACAAATTCAATCCGTAAAAGCCATTTCCATTCTGCTAAATAACAAAAAGCAAATGAGAAATGGCTTTTTACTCAAATAGACAACTGCATATAATTTTGCAGTTTTTAGTCTACCACTAAGGTGCTCCCAACCGGATATAATAGTTATTTCCCATCAATAAAGACAGAAAATTATTATAATCTCATATTTTATTGCAAGATGTTTCTTTATATCAAAGCTATTGCCTAAATTAGCACTTGCCTAAAGATGTAATTATTTTATTATAAACATATACTGACCAACTATGAAAAGAATCGAAAACGACTTAATTGGAAGTTTATCCATCCCTCAAGATGCTTATTATGGTATTCATACGCAACGAGCAATCAACAATTTTCAGCTATCGAAAGTAAGTTTATCCCGCTTTCCTGAATTTATCAAAGCTTTGGCTTATGTAAAATGGGCGGCTGCCGAAACGAATGCTCAATTAGGAGCTATGGATAAAAATGTGAGTAAGCCTATTATAGAAGCATGCCAAATGATAATTGCAGGAAAGCACCTCGATCAATTTCCTTGCGATATGCTGCAAGGTGGAGCGGGCACATCAACAAATATGAACATCAATGAGGTGGTTGCCAATATCGCTTTGGAAAAAATGGGCTATAAAAAAGGGGAATATAGTCATTGTTCGCCTTACGACCACGTAAATCTATCGCAATCGACCAACGATGCCTATCCGACAGGCGTAAAACTGGGTATTTTATTTTATAATGCTAAACTGATTGCCGCGCTTCAAGAGCTTATTGATACACTGAAAGCTAAAGGAAAAGAATTTGAGCACATTATAACAATGGGGCGTACTCATTTGCAAGATGCCATACCGCTTACTTTAGGGCAAGAATTCGACGCTTATGCGGCAACGCTGGAAAAAGAAGTAAATTATCTGCAATACAACTCGAAACTCTGTTTGGAAATCAACATGGGAGCTACTGCCGTTGGAACGGGCTTAAATGCAATTCCCGGTTACGATAAACTTTGCGCCGAGATATTGTCGAAGATCACGGGACTTAAATTTATTCATTCGAAGAATTTGGTGGAAGCAACATCTAATACCGGAAGTTTTGTCGCCTATTCGTCGGCAATGAAAAAACTTGCCGTGAAATTATCCAAAATATCTAATGACTTGCGGCTCCTTACTTCCGGTCCTCGTTGCGGCATGTACGAAATAAATTTACCTCCTATGCAAGCCGGATCTTCAATTATGCCGGGAAAAGTAAATCCTGTAATCGCAGAAGTTACATCGCAAACCTGCTTCAAGGTAATAGGCAACGATCTTACCGTTACAATGGCGTCGGAAGCCGGGCAATTACAACTAAATGTAATGGAACCTGTGATGACTTACAGCATCATGGAATCGCAAGATTTGCTTACAAATATAATAAACTGCCTGCGTAAAAATTGTATTGAAGGCATTACGGCAAATGAAGAACAATGCAGAAATTTAGTACAGAATAGCATTGGAATCGTAACTGCGCTGAATCCTTACATTGGCTACGAAAACAGCACAACAATAGCGCAGGAAGCTCTGAAAACAGGACAAAGCGTATATGAACTGATATTGAAGAAAAATGTTTTGTCGAAAGAAGAATTGGACAGAATACTTGATCCGGAAAACATGACGGGAAAATAGTCTATTCGCATTGAATATACCAACAGAGGCTGCCCTTAGGACAGCCTCTGTTTATTTTAATCTTTAGAAAATTTTATTCTTTACTGAACAATCTGCTTGCACTAAGCTTTGTTATTTTCCCGTGTTTGCTTTCTATTTGCTTTGTGTTAATTAACTTCTGATCGCCCATAATTACAATAGTAATTGGTTTCCCTTTTATCTTTTGCTCGTAAAAATTTACAATTTGATCGAAAGTAAGAGCATCTATCTTCGACATGTTCATTTTTGCCGGATCATCATTATATCCTGCTGTTTTCCAAGCATCGAACAACATACTCTTCGAACGGAATGTCTGCGGTTTTGCAGTCAAGGCTGTTTGTTTCAAATAAGTTTTTATATTGTCAATCCGCTCGGGATATTGAGGCATATTCGTAAGCAAGCCCATATATAAATCAATGGCATCGGCTACTTTATCGGGCTGCGTTCCAACGTATCCTAAGAAATAAGTATTCTTATTCTGAATCGGCGGAGTTGACATATATCCGGCTGCAGTGTATGCCATCGAGTTATATTCTCTTATTTCTTGCATTACCAATCCATTGAAACCTCCACTAAAGTACTGGTTGAAAGCATCGATAGAAACATCATCGGCTATATTGTAGTTGAAGCCGTCGATATAGAAGTATATTTTAGCTTGCTGAGCTTCGGCGTTGGGCAAGAAGTAAATTGTTTGTTTGTCGTATTTCACTTTTTCTTCAACCAAAGGAGATTCGCTTGGTTTTACACCTTCTTTGAGAGGCAAATTAGCTTTCAATAATTCTTTCACTTCATTTACATCTCTCTTGCCTACGTAATGAATATCCAAGGCATAATCTGTAGCACGAATAACTTCACCTGTAAGTTCACTTATTTTTAAGAAATAAATTTCCTCCAAAGTCAGACGATCGATGTAATCGGATTTTTCTTTATAAAAAGTATAATCCAAAAAAGCATCTCCCAACACATCTACACTTTTCTTTTCAACCATCAAACGAGATGAAATTTCCTGACCTACAACACGATTTAATTGCTTATCGTCCAATTTAGGCATAAGAGTTTGACGTGTCATCAGGCGGCAAATATCTTCGAGATTCGACTCCAGTCCGACCAAAGTAATATAGAAGTAATCATCCGTAGCATAATAGTTGCATGTGGCATTCAACTCGCTGAATTCGCGTCGAAGCTCTTGTGCTGCCGTATTGGGCATAATACCGGCGGAATTCATCAAACTGGCAGCGTAAGCTAACTTAGGCATTTTTTTCGTTCCTACACCGTATTTAAGAGTTATGGAGAAATAATCGTTCATCGGATTGACCGAATAATGCAGCTTCACTTTGTCGTATAAATCTATCTTTTTTACGTCGGCAAAATTATTATACACTTCGGGAACCGGTGTTACCGGAATTGATTTCAAATACTCAGCATAAGTTGACGTTTTTCCTTTGGGCTGATCTATCGGTTTGATATCGGGTTTCTTCAGCTTATTTTTCTTCGGAGTTCCGGTCTCAATGGACAAAGTTAAATGATTGCCATCTATGTATTTTTTTGCTACCCGCTGAATATCTTCTTTAGTAATAGCCTTTGTCTTTTCGCGCATTTGAAGTAAATAATCATTTGGCAGATTGTAGGAAAAGATATTGCTCAACAATGATACTTTGCTTGATGGATTTTCGAGCATCAACTCGTAACTTCTTAATTCGCTGTTTTTTACCGATTCAATCAGCCAATCTTCGATATTACCCGATTTCAATTTATCTACTTCCTGCATCACAACTTTTTCAGTTGCTTTGTCTGAATCGTATCTTTGCTGACCGGAATCGTAATAAGGAACAGCCATTATCATAAAACGTCCTTGATCTCTTCGTGAATCTACAAAAGCTCCGGCATATTGCACATCACCATCCAATGTGATTTTGTCTAACAAACCGGTTTGCATGGAATTGGAAAGAAGACTTGCGCAGAAATCAAGTACAAACTCATCCTCGTGTCCAACAGATACCGTTTTATAAGCCCAATAAACTGATGGAGAATAACCCAATTTTGCGCTATATTTTGGATTAGCTGTAAAATCCGCTTCAGGATAAGTAGGGCGCTCCGGGATATTCCGAGCTTCCAAACGACCGAATTTCGCTTTGATTAATGGTTCCGCATCTTTTTCTTCGAAATTACCAACTAAAATCAGAGCCATATTCGATGGCACATACCATGCGTTGTAAAACTCTATTAACTTACTTAAATGCGGATTTTTCAAATGCTCGGGATGACCTATTATATCACGTTCATAAGGATGTCCTTTGTACAAATTAGAAGCCAAGAAGTTTTGTACATGCGTATAATTATTATCCTGATACATATTGTATTCTTCGAATACATTTTCCAATTCGGCTTGGAATGAACGGAAGACAGGATTGATCAAACGCTCGGAATATAAATCCAACCACTTCTCCATTTGAAATGTAGGAAAACTATTGTAATAAACGGTCATATCATAGGCTGTACCCGCGTTCAAGCCTTCGCCTCCCATGCCTTCAACTAAGTTTGAGAACTCACTTGTGGATGCATATTGAGCCGCCAGAAGAGATTCCTCGTTAATTTGTCTTTCCAAATCGGCACGCAGGATCGGGTCGGCAGTCTCGGCGTATTGATCGTAGAGGCTAATAATTCTTTCGTAATGAGACTTTTCTTTTTCCCAATCGAAAGAACCAATTTTTTGTGTCCCTTTAAAAAGGACATGTTCCAAATAATGCGCTAAACCGGTATATTGCGCAGGCTCATCCAAAGCACCCGCCCGCACAGCAAGCATACCTGTAACATTAGGTTGATTTTTGTCGGGCCATAAGTAAACAGTAAGACCATTTTCGAGCTTGTATGATTTGAAATCCACAGCCTTCTGCGCCGAAGCACTAACAAACACGAATACTGAAGTCAACAGTAAATAAATTGTTTTTTTCATTTGATTAATGTGTTAAATTATTCCGATACAAATGTAATGTGATGTTTCTTAATTAACAACATTATTTTAACTTTTGTAACAGACTTCTCCTATAATATTTCAAATCATTAGTAAAATATGTCGAATAGCTTCGAAGATAGATTAAATGCAAAAAACAATAAAAAACAGACGATTTCACTGATGAAATCGTCCATCTCTTATAAAATTTGCAACAAATTTTTGGACATCGTCATGGAATAAAATATTCATATGCGTGCTTTTCACGTAAATGACATCTTGTTCTATTCCGAGTTTTGTCTGTTCCGATTGCACCATACCGTCATTATCTCCTTCTATTAAGCTAGTATAACCACTTTTTTTATCACTTATTCCAACTATCAGTCCTACTTCGCAATCGGGTATTGGATATTTAGCAGCACCATCTTCTTTATGAGTAGTTAGATTCAACAAGTTCGGACCTCCGATTTTCCTGGCTAATTTAAATTTTGCAAAATAATCTGCAACGGGCGATCCTTTATTGGGCGGAGCAATCATCACGA
>DAIOHI010000045.1:0-11426 GCA_036744815.1 Paludibacteraceae bacterium | reverse complement strand
TGCCCGATATGCTTCATGTGAACGCGTATTTGATGCGTTCGTCCCGTTTCGAGCTGGCATTCGACCAAAGTAACGTGAGCAAAGCGTTCGATAACTTTATAATGTGTAACGGCATGTTTGGCAAGTGGGTTTTCGCCTTCGGGGAACACAGTGAAAAGCATCCGGTCGCGTGGATCGCGAGCCATGTCGCCAACAATTGTTCCTTCGTCATCTTTTACCGTGCCCCAAACTAAGGCATTATAGCGGCGTTGCGTAGTTTTATCGAAGAATTGTTTCCCAAGATGTGTTTTCGCAGATTCGGTTTTTGCCACCAAAAGTAGTCCCGATGTATCTTTGTCGATGCGGTGCACCAAACCAAGGCGCGAGTCGTTAGGGTCGAAGCCAGGAACGTCTTTCAGATGCCAGGCAACAGCGTTGAGCAATGTTCCGTCGAAGTTTCCGAATCCGGGATGCACAACGAGTCCCGGTTGTTTATTTACCAGTAAAATATCATCGTCTTCGAATACAATATTAATAGGAATATCCTGTGGAATAATGGTAAACTCCGAAGGCGGATAAGCCATCACAACGCTGATAATGTCCTGAGGTTTTATCTTATAGCTTGATTTTACGGCTTTCGTATTTACCAAAACGTTGCCGGCGTCGGCAGCTTCCTGAATTCTGTTGCGCGAAACGGAGGAGCCGATATAATTGACCAAATACTTATCGATGCGAACGGGCGATTGTCCTTTATCAACCACAAAACGATAATGCTCGAAAAGCTCTTGCCCTTCGTCTATTTCGTTAAAATCTTTCGTTTCGTCTGTATTGCTGTCCATGTTTTAAAAGAACTCTTCGTCTTCGTGTCCGTTTTTAGGATCGTCGAATTCTTTATCCAATAATGTTTTATCCTTCGACAGCCAAATATCAATGCGACTTCCGGGCGAAGTATAAGAACCTGTACTAGGAGATTGGCGGTAGATAACATATTCCGATTCGTTATCGGAAGGAGTAACGTCGTATTCCACTGCGCCGATAACAAAGGATGCTGACATCGCGGTCTGACGAGCATTTTCCAAGCTGAGTCCTTTCAATGAAGGTATAGCGGCTTCTTCTCCATCGGAAAGTCCGTGTCCTACGATCAAAGTTAAGGATGATCCTTCGGGTAATCGGGTTCCGGGAGCTATCGTTTGTCCGTTGTAGCTGACTGATAATACCAAATTTTTATATTCTGACGGAGCGTATTGTACCGAACCAATCTTCAGACCAATGGACTTCAATGTAGCTTCTGCCTGACGAAAAGAAACATCATTGACATCGGGTAGGGGTATTTGTCGTATTTGACGAGAATTTATAATCAGATAAATCGGACGACCTCTTTTTACAGTAGAATTAGGCAAAGGAATTTGTTCGACAATAGATCCCAATGCCTTGTTTGCCACGTACATCGAATCAACAACATTTGCATACAAATCTTGCTTTTTCAGCAAGACAATAGCTTCTTCTACATACAAACCACGGAGATCAGGGACCAATTCGGTTTCTCCATGCTGCGTATAACGTCCGATAGCCCAAAGCGTGATCCATACAATTACAAGTAGAAGAATACCTGCCACGATTATATTTTTGAGGATAAAGGCGATGTTGCTGTTATTCCAGAATTTTTTAAAATCCATTTTGTGTTGTATTTATCGTGTAAATGTCTGATGATTGAGTTATTGTGAATGTTGTGAGATTATTTTAACGAATTCCAGCCTTGAGCTTTGAGTTCAATTTCTTCGCCTTGGCGACCGACCATATACAGCCCAAGTTCGGGTTTAGTAATGTGCCCGACAATACCAACGTTTTCCATCGTGATGATTTTGTCGTAATCGTCGAGAGAAGCGGTAAAAAGTAATTCGTAATCTTCGCCTCCATTCAAAGCGGCGGTTACAATATTGATGTTCATTTCGTCCGCCATTACCGCGGCTTCGTAGTTGATCGGAATTTTGTCTTCGTACACGCGACAACCCGTGTTGCTTTGTGTGCAGATGTGTTTCAGTTCCGACGAAAGTCCATCCGAAATATCCATCATCGCCGTAGGAATAATGCCTTTTTTACGTAAGTCTTCGATAATATCTTTTCTTGCTTCCGGCTTTAATTGACGTTGAAGAATGTAGCTGTTTCCATCGAAATCGGGTTGCGCGTTTTCGTTTCCTGAAAAAACTATCTTTTCGCGCTCCAATAATTGTAAGCCCATATATGCCGATCCGAGATTACCCGAAACACAAATTAAATCATTTTCTTTGGCTCCGTTCCGGTACACGATCTTATCTTTTTCGGCTTCGCCAATGCAAGTTATACTGATGGCAAGCCCGGTAAGCGATGCCGAAGTATCACCGCCCACCAAATCGACACCGTAATGTTCGCAGGCAAGTTTAATGCCGCTATAAATTTCTTCCAAATCTTCGACCGAAAAACGCTTCGAAATTCCCAAGGATAGGGTAATTTGTTTCGGATTGCCGTTCATGGCGTAAATATCTGAAAAATTAACAACAGCTGCTTTGTAACCCAAATGTTTCAGTGGAACATAAACAAGATCGAAATGAATGCCTTCGAGCAGAAGATCGGTAGTTACGAGTATTTGTTTTTCGCCGTAGTTGAGTACGGCTGCGTCGTCGCCAACTCCTTTTACGGTGGATGGATTTGTAATATTGAATTTTTCGGTCAGATGTTTTATTAATCCGAATTCGCCGTATGTTGATATTTCTGTTCTTGACATTCTTAGTTTATGCTTGGAAAATTGGCAGTCTGTTTTTATTAAACGTATGAAATTAGCAACTTATTTTATTTACTCGTCTTTCGTGGCGACCTCCTTCGAAATCGGTGCTGAAAAAGGCATCAATTATTTCGAATGCATCTTGAGTGGTAATGAAACGTGCCGGAAGAGAAAGAACGTTTGCTTTGTTGTGCAATCGGGCTAGTCGGGCAATTTCGGGAGTCCAACACAAGGCAGCGCGGATTCCTTGATGCTTGTTTGCCGTCATGTTAATGCCATTTCCGCTTCCGCAAAGCGATATTCCAAAATCGAATTCGCCACTTTCCACAGATGACGCCATGGGATGAGCATAGTCGGGATAATCAGAACTTTCGGAAGAAAAAGCACCGAAATCTTTTAACGCAAGTACTTGTTTTTTGTTCAGGTACTCGATAACTTCTTGTTTCATATCGTATCCGGCATGATCGCTGCAGATAGCAATTTTTACTTCGTTTAAAGCTTTCATAAAAATACAATTTTAGATTGTTTATTAAGCAAACATTTCTACATCGTTTTTTGTGATAATGTGTGCTGAAAGAATTATTAATCTTTCGACGATATTTCTTAATTCGCGAACATTACCTGTCCACGAGCGGGCTTGCAGCATTTCAACAGCTTCTTCGCTGAATTTTTTCATCTGAATGCCTTGTTCGGCACAAATCAAGTCGCAAAAATGTTCTATTAATAAGGGAATATCATTCTTTCGCTCATCAAGTTTTGGAATGTGAATCGGGATAACATTCAAGCGATGAAACAAGTCTTCACGAAAATTTCCCTTTTCTATTTCCTTTTCTAAGTTTTTATTGGTTGCTGCAAATACCCTTACGTTTACCTTTATTACCTTATCGCTTCCTACGCGTGTCAATTCGTTTTCCTGAAGTATGCGAAGTACTTTTGTTTGAGCGGAAAGACTCATATCTCCGATTTCATCCAAGAAAATTGTTCCGCCGTCAGCTTGCTCAAACTTTCCGATGCGCTGTTTTATAGCCGATGTAAAAGAGCCTTTTTCATGCCCGAACAGCTCGCTTTCAATCAACTCCGAAGGTATAGCCGCGCAATTCACTTCAACAAATGGAGCTTTTACTCGATTGCTGTATTCGTAAAGCAAACGGGCAACAATTTCTTTTCCTGTTCCGTTTGCGCCCGTTATCAACACTCGAGCATCGGTAGGAGCAACACGCAAAATCATTTCGTGCAGCCTGTGTATCTCGGGTGAATCTCCAATCAGCTGATGCCTTTTTCCTATTTTCCTCTTAAGTCCCTTGCTTTCTTTTTTTAAACTATTTCTTTCTAATGCGTTGCGAAGAGTAACAAGCAAACGGTTTAAGTCAATGGGCTTTTCGATAAAATCGAAAGCTCCAAGTTTCAAACAATCTACTGCCGTTTCGATATTGGAATGCCCTGAAATCATTACAACGGCAGTTTCAATACCTTCTTCCTTTAGGTTGTTTAAGAACTCGATGCCGTCCATTTCCGGCATTTTTATATCCGAAAAAATAACATCAAAAAATTCATTTTGAGCTATTTTCAAACCTTCTTCTCCATTTTCGGCTAAGACGGTTTTATGTCCTTCGAAATCAAGAATGTCCTTCAGAGTGCTTCTGATGTTGCGCTCATCATCAATGATCAATACTTTAGCCATGTCTGTAAAGTTTACAAATTCAATTTTTCATTCTAGGGTCAAGCTCGGTTAAGCTCTTTGTTGCCCTTTCTTAAGTTAAAAATATTACCCGAAGGTAAAACATTGCTTTTTTGTCTTCTCGTTGTGCAGGACTTGTCTGTTTGTTTTTTATCAGTTGATTTTTTCTGCAAAAAAAATCTATCCAAAATTTTAAAGATCGAATCCGATATCGGAACGAAAATATTTTTTGTCGAATGTTATTTTTTGAGCATTTTTGAAAGATGCTTCAAGTGCTTCGTTTTTTGTTGCTCCGTAAGAACTTACAGCAATAACTCGTCCTCCGGAAGTAACTATTTTTCCATCTTTTACCGCCGTTCCGGCATGAAAGGCAATACTGCCATTCACTTGATCTAATCCGGAAATTATTTTGCCTTTTTCGTATTCTTCAGGATAACCTCCCGATACCAAAACAACAGTTACGGCAGCACGTTCGTCAAATTCGATTTCTTTTTCGTTCAGATTACCTTTAGCAACACCTTCGAGCAAATCTACAAAATCTGACTTTATTCGCAGCATAACAACTTCCGTTTCCGGATCACCCATACGAGCGTTGTATTCAATTGTATAAGGCTCATTATTCACTTTTATCAGTCCGAAAAAGATAAAACCTTTATAAGTAATTCCTTCGCTAATCAATCCGTTGATTGTAGGGCGAATGATGCGATCTTCCACTTTTTGCATAAACAGCTTGTCAGCAAATGGAACCGGCGAAACAGCGCCCATCCCTCCCGTGTTCAGTCCTTTATCGCCTTCGCCGATACGTTTATAATCTTTCGCTTCGGGAAGTATTTTATAGTTTTTTCCATCGGTAATAACGAAAACAGAGCATTCGATTCCCGAAAGAAATTCTTCAATAACAACCGTTTTGCTTGCATCTCCGAATTTTCCGCTCAACATACTACGAAGTTCGACAATCGTTTCGTTCAGATCGTTGATAATCAGCACTCCTTTTCCAGCGGCAAGTCCGTCGGCTTTCAACACGTAAGGCGCTTTCAACTTGTTCAGAAAAGCAATTCCTTCTTCAATATTTTCGGACTTAACGCTGAAATAACCTGCGGTAGGAATATTGTGACGCATCATAAATTGCTTCGAAAAGTCCTTGCTTCCTTCGAGTTGAGCGCCTATTTTGTCGGGACCAACTACTGCTACATGATTTATTTCGTCGTCGTTTCGAAAAAAATCGCTAACTCCTTTCACTAAAGGATCTTCGGGACCAACCAAAACCAAATCTATTTTATGCTCGATAACCGCTTTTTTTATTGCCGGAAAATCATCTGAAGCAATAGCTAAATTGATTCCTAAAGTGCTTGTTCCTGCATTTCCAGGTGCAATATAAAGACGATTCAATTTGGGACTTTGTGCAATTTTCCATGCTAATGCATGTTCGCGTCCTCCCGAACCGAGGAGAAGAATATTCATAACAACAATTTAATCGTTAGCTTTTTAAAATGCAAAAGTACATTTTTTAGAATGGTTTACCAAGAACGGAAATTGTTTAATGTAAGAAAAAGAGTGATTTTTTGGGGAAGATGAGCGAATTAGAGGAAATGGAGAGATAAACATCTCCGGAATTTGCTCCACCTATTGCTCCACCAAATCGGGTCGAAATTTGCATTATTTTGCGTAGTGGAAAAAACAAAAACTCCCGATTTTCGTTGAAAATCAGGAGTTTACTTCTTTTTGCATTCTATAAAAGTGGTACCACCAGGAATCGAACCGGGGACACAAGGATTTTCAGTCCTTTGCTCTACCAACTGAGCTATGGTACCTTGCTTTTGTTAGCGGGTGCAAATATACGTCTTTTTTTTATTCTGACAAATTACTATCGATAAAATATTAAAATTGTCCTAATGTGAGTGAGTTAAATAAAAACGATAAAACTCCATATTAAATAAGTCAATATGGAGTTTTATCGTTTTTAGTAAAATAAATGTGGACTATTGCTTTCTCATCGTTTTGTAGATAGCAATTCCTGTTTTTATGCCTTGTAGTATTCGTTCTGCATTAAGTGCAAAAACATAAATGTTGTCAAGAGGCGTTCTGTCCTCTTTCGCTATTTGCGATACAGACTTATCTGTCGATTCGGACATAAAAGAGAGATTAGCTCTCATTTGATCTTCGTAATCATTTATTTCGGAGGCTAAATTGCGTTTACGTTTACGTAAATCTCTTAGCGATTTTATATTGGATTTACTCATCGTCGTCCTCCTCCTTTTTTGATGATTCGTTTTGTCCTCCCAATAGTGTTTTTATAACAGCGTTCGCAACCGGTTCGATAACAAGCTTATCCTTAAATACTAACAATAGCGTTAAAAGCAAAGCAACCGAACCAATTTCAATCAAGGCAACAATCCATGGAACTCCAATCAGCGACAAAAGCAGACTGTATGATATTACAATAGCTAACAAAACTAAGGTAAGAACAAATATCGCAATGAAGAACATCAATACAATCTGCCCAATCAATAACGATATTTTTTCTACAAACGAAAGCTTGTAATGTTCTGCTTTGAGGTCGATGTACTGTTTAATCGTGTCGATTAAACCAGCGGTTTTGCCTTCCTTTGCTGCCATTATGCTTTTGCCTTTTTTGCTTTAGCTGCTGTCGCTTTTGCCTCATTTGCAACTCCTGCTGCTTTTTCCTTTAAATCATCGACAATATCTTCTGCCGCATCAACTAAATCTTCTAATTTATCGACAACGTCGTCTTTCAAGTCGCGAGCGGCTTTGCCAATTTTACCTCTAGTATTTACTCCTTTATCTGGAGCAAATAGAATTCCTAAAGCGGCTCCTAAAGCAGCTCCACCTACAAAAATTAATAATCCTTTTCCTACATTTGAACAACTCATGGCTAATGGTTTTTTTGGGGTTAATAATCAATTTACTTTTGGAGAATAATTTGAATTCCATTGAAAAGAATCCAATCATTCATATAGAAACGAAAACCAAGTGGTTGATTCTCGCATATTTGCAAATATAACAAATAAATTGCAAATAACGTTTGCTATTCATCTACTTTTTTTGTTTCTTTGTTATTCTTTATTCAGAAATCATACAATATTATGGCTGACAAAAAGCTTTTACGTTCCGAAAATACAATGATTGCCGGAGTTTGTGCCGGAATAGCCGAATACTTCGGTTGGGACTCTACTTTGGTTCGAATTATTTATGTGCTGTTATCTATTTTTTCAGCAGGCTTCCCCGGTATTTTAGCCTATATTATACTGTGGATTATTATGCCTTCCAAAAAGTGATAAAATCTACTTCCTTTTTTGTGATAAAACATAGCGCAACGTGCCTTTTAAACTTATTTCTGCATATAAACCGACGGGAGACCAGCCGGAAGCAATAAAGCAATTGTCGGAAGGAATTTCATTAGGACTTCCTTTTCAAACGCTGCTTGGAGTTACCGGTTCGGGAAAAACTTTTACCGTTGCGAATGTAGTTGAGAAGGTACAAAAACCTACTTTGGTTTTAAGTCATAATAAAACGCTCGCTGCGCAACTTTATGGCGAATTCAAAGCCTTTTTCCCTAATAACGCCGTTGAATATTTCGTTTCGTATTACGATTACTATCAGCCCGAAGCCTATCTCCCGATTACGGACACTTACATCGAAAAAGACTTATCCATTAATCAGGAAATAGAAAAACTGCGTCTTTCTACAACTTCATCTTTATTATCCGGACGGCGCGATGTACTTGTGGTTTCGTCGGTTTCCTGCTTGTATGGCATCGGAAATCCCGACGATTTTACAAGTAATGTCATTGAAGTGCATCGTGGGCAGAAATTAGTGCGTAACGTGTTTTTACGAAACTTAGTTGACAGCCTCTATTCGCGAAATGAGATAGAGTTGAATCGGGGAAACTTTCGGGTAAAAGGTGATACGGTAGATATTTTTCTGGCTTATTCCGATTTTATTCTGCGCGTTGTGTTTTGGGGCGATGAAATCGATGAAATCATAACGGTTGATCCGGCTAATTTGCGTGAATTAGAACATTTCGATTCGTACAATATTTATCCGGCAAGTATATTTGTAACTACAAAAGAGAGGATCAACAATGCTCTCAGCCACATTGAGGCAGATATGAATCTGCAAGTTGAATTTTTTCGTTCGGTGGGCAAGGATTATGAAGCCAAACGAATTTACGAACGGGTAAGTTATGATTTGGAAATGATAAAAGAATTGGGTTATTGCTCTGGAATTGAGAATTATTCACGATATTTCGATAATCGTGCGCCGGGCACTCGTCCTTTTTGTTTGTTCGATTATTTTCCCGACGATTTTATGTTAGTTATTGACGAAAGTCACGTTACCATTCCGCAAATACATGCTATGTACGGTGGCGACGCAGCGCGAAAGCAAAATTTGGTTGAGTACGGATTTCGTTTGCCGGCAGCAAGGGATAATCGTCCTCTTAAATTTGACGAATTTGAGCAGCTTACGCCTCAAACAATCTACGTTAGCGCAACGCCTGCCGATTATGAATTGAGAAAAAGCGAAGGCATTGTTGTCGAACAGGTAATTCGTCCGACAGGATTGCTCGATCCGATTATTGAAGTTCGACCAAGTCTAAATCAAATTGACGATTTGCTAGAAGAAATTACGCTTCGTAGCGAGCGCGACGAACGGACATTAATTACAACGCTCACCAAACGCATGGCGGAGGAACTGACTGATTATCTTGCGAAAATGAACGTTCGATGTAATTACATACATTCCGATGTGGAAACGATGGACCGTGTTCAGATATTAGAGGATTTGCGGCGTGGAATGTACGATGTTTTAATTGGCGTAAATCTTCTACGCGAAGGATTGGATTTACCCGAAGTGTCTTTGGTTGCTGTTTTAGATGCCGATAAAGAAGGTTTCCTGCGCTCGCATCGTTCCTTAACCCAAACAGCAGGACGCGCGGCGCGCAACTTGAACGGAAAGGTAATTATGTATGCAGATACGATTACCGAAAGTATGCGCAAAACCATTGACGAAACGTCTCGAAGAAGAGAAAAACAATTGGCATACAACGAAGCTCACAACATAACACCGACGGCTATTATAAAAGGCGAACGCTCATCGATCGCAAGAACGGATCCGATGGCTTATGTTGAGCCGGATGCAGGTCAAAGTATTGCTGCCGATCCGGTTGTGCAATATATGACGAAGCCTGCTTTGGAAAAAGCGATTGCAAAAACAAAAAAAGCAATGCAGGAAGCCGCCAAAAAGTTGGAGTTTTTAGAAGCTGCCCGGCTGCGCGACGAAATGATTAAGTTGGAAGAATTGTTGAAAAAGAAATAATTCGATGTAATCTCAGCAATGTTAAAAAAACTACGTCCTTATATGATGCCTATCACCATGACGACAGGCGGAGTATTTTATTCTTTCTTTAATTCGCTAGCGGTAATTATTCCCTATCTTATTTTCACAATGTTGCTGATTACTTATTGCGGATTATCTTTGCGCGATATTCGTTTTTCGAAACTACATATTGGGCTGATAACGATTCAACTTGTGGGAAGCGTTGTGGTTTATCTACTCATCGCTCCTTTTAATACTATTGTGGCACAAGGAGCCATGATTTGCGTGTTGGCTCCAACGGCAACTTCGGCTCCGGTAATTACCGGAATGCTCAAAGGAAATGTAGCAAGCCTTGCTGCTTACAGCTTGATTAGCAATATGAGTGTAGCGATTGTTGCGCCGATTCTTTTCTCTATTATTGGTAGCTATAACGACTTGCCGTTTTTTGATTCTTTCATTGCCATATCTCAAAAAATAATGTTTCTGCTCTTCCTTCCTTTTATATTGGCGATGATTTTACAGAAAATAAAACCGTCGATTGCAAAGGAAATCACAAAACGTTCCAAGATGTCTTTTTATTTATGGAATTGTGCTTTGGCAATCGTCACAGGGCGAACCGTGAATTTTATTATCGATCAAGGAACAGGCAATTACACAACAGAATTACTGATCGCTGGCTGTTCTTTGTTTCTGTGCTTGTGTCAGTTCTTCTTTGGGCGTAAGTTGGGACGAATTTATAATGACACCATCGCCGGCGGTCAAGGATTAGGTCAGAAAAATACGGTATTGTCCATTTGGATGGCACAAAGCTACTTAAATCCTTTAGCCTCTATCGGACCCGGAACTTATGTTTTGTGGCAAAATATGATAAATTCCTACCAAGTTTGGAGAAAACGCAAAAGTTTGTAACTTTGAGCATTCAGTTTATAGTTTACAGTTAGCAGTTTACAGAAGGAAGAAAGAACGCAGAATCTGAAATCTTGCCTCTTGAATCTAAAATCGTAAATCTGAAATAGTTTCTTACTCTAAATTCATACTTATGAGCATAAAAATAGCTTTTTATGATACGAAGCCCTATGATGAAAGCGGCTTCCTGAAAGCGAATGAGCATTTCGGCTTCGATATTCGTTTTTACAAAGGACATTTGAATATCAACAATGTTGCCTTGACTAAAGGTGCCGATGTTGTCTGCATTTTTGTAAACGCGGTTGCCGATGCTCTGGTTATTGACGAATTAGTTGCAAATGGCGTGAAACTGATTGCCTTGCGTTGTGCCGGTTATAATAATGTCGATTTGAAAGCCGCGAAAGGACGTATAAAAGTGGTGCGCGTGCCTGCTTATTCGCCTTATGCGGTGGCGGAGCATACTTTAGCATTGATGCTGACGCTCAATAGAAAAACGCATAAAGCTTACTCGCGAACGAGAGACGGCAATTTTTCGTTGAACGGATTGATTGGTTTTGATATGCACGGTAAAACTGCCGGAATTATTGGAACGGGTAAAATCGCTAAAATATTAATTAAAACACTCCGTGCCATAGGCATGAATGTGTTAGCATACGATTTATATCCGGATATGGAATTCGCGAAGGAAAACAGCGTAACTTACACAACGCTTGACGATTTATTCCGTCACTCGGATGTTATTTCTCTGCATTGTCCGCTGACAAAGGA
>DAIOHI010000044.1:0-11553 GCA_036744815.1 Paludibacteraceae bacterium | reverse complement strand
CACCATTATCCGTATTATTATACAGAATAGAGTTCTTTAGTGTGTGTGTCTTTGCACCGGCAGCAGTAGATGTGAAGCAAACACCGGAACCGTCCGTCGCGCTCGATGTATTATTGGCAATGATACAGTTATAAACGCTTCCGCCGTTATCACGTCCTTCAAAGCAGACGCCGCTACCTTTAACCGCGGATGTATTATTAACAATAATACTGTTATATATTTTTGAATTGTTGCGGATAAATACGCCACCACCAAAGGAAGCTGTATTATTCGCAATGTAACAATTATATACCGTTACACCGGAATTGGTATTGGCTAAAAACAAGCCTCCGCCTCCGCCAGCTGTACTTCCCTGATAAGAAGTCTGATTTGTAGGAACACTATTGTAGGTTATTTCACAATCGCGGATAACTACCCCGTTGTCAAAATATCCGGCAGCACCTTTATTTGCCTCATTATTCGTAATAAGGCATTGTGCAATCGTTACACCTGTACCACGAACATTAAAAGCTCCACCGTCCGCAGCGCTTTTAAAATTCTGAACAATACAATTGGTCAAGTTCATTGTATTTCCTGTTGTATTACTTGCCATTTGAAAGGCTCTCCCTGTGTTAGCAGATTTATTACCATCCAAAGTAAGCCCGTCCAAAGTAAGGCTTGAATTATTTGAAGGATAATTAAACATTTGAATATTCGCTGCCAATTTAAGCGTAGAAGTATTTGTAAACTCCCAAGCTTTAGCACCCGTTGCTTTAGCACGTTCTTCAATACTGGTTTCCGTACCGGCAAAGCCACCATAGATTTTCACGTTTTGCGTTATAGTCGCAGAAATCGGGTATTCTCCCGCTGCCACCCAAATCTCATCCCCGGCTGCTGCCGCAGCAATAGCCGAAGCCATATCATTATAAATTGTTGTTTGTCCATCCCAAGCGCTACTTCCCGCGTTGGGCTTCACATAAATTGTCGCGGCTTGACTTGTCAAGCCCAAAAACAATAGAGCAAAAAATAGTAATTTTTTCTTCATGATTAAATAATTTTTTTTAATAGTTAATATGCAAACAAATAATTAGCTTGTTGAACTCCCTAAAGGGGAGATTTGCTTGTATTGAGAAAGCTTAGGTTTATATAGTGTTTTTTCTTACTACCGGCTTAACATTCGAAAAAGCCAACTCAAAATGAGAGTTGATTACAACCGAACAAGGTAATCAAAGCTAAAATTTTTATAATAGACTCCTATCGACTCGTTCGCTGTTTGTCTTAATCTTAGTTTTTATTTCTTGTTCTTCTTGTTGCAGAAAAGTGTTTTTGTTTTTCATCCGGACAGAGTTCTTTAAAGTCTGTCCGGATGAATAAATCAAGATGCCTTATAAGCAATATCTTTTATCTTACAATGGTTCTAATTTGAATGGTTTTATTGTTTTTCTTTGCTTCAACAATGTATATTCCTTGCTTATTGACTGTCAG
The DNA here is from genome assembly GCA_036744815.1 of Paludibacteraceae bacterium. GTDB lineage: Bacteria > Bacteroidota > Bacteroidia > Bacteroidales > Paludibacteraceae > H1. The sequence continues at coordinate 10,089 of DAIOHI010000044.1, read as the reverse complement.
TTCGGCAATGTTTCCTTTTGCCAAACATTCTGCAATCTTAGTACCTGCAAGGCTATAAACTGTTAGGGAAGCATCGGAGAAATCATCACTCAAACGGATATGCAAAGACTCTCCTACTTTCACCGGATTGGGATAGAGACTTATCTCTCCACCTGATGTTTGGTTAAGCGGCAAGCCGGTACCGATATCATCGGGCAGCTCGGTATTTCCCAAGTTAAATTCACTAACCTGTATGGTGCTACCACTGGCTGTATACCATTCTTTTATTACAAACTTAACGTAACGGTAAGCGACTTTCTCCGGAAAATCGATCCGAATTTCCGTTACATCAGTAGCAATAGCAAAGTCTTCGATAATAGCAACAAACTCTTCTCCTTCTGCATTTTTGCCATAAAAAGATCCTTTACTGGCTCGCAACATAGTAGTTGCATTGTTATAGTCGCGGTGGCGATAGAGCAAGTAAGTAATATCGCATGCTTTTTTCATATCTATGGTAAAAGATACTTCCGCAGCGGCAGGAACCGTTACTCCTCCATAAGTTTTGCCTGGCTTTACAAAAAGGAAAGATGTTGTCGTATTTCCATCAATTATATAAGCCGGCACATCGCGCTCAGGAGCTACTGCCGTATCTTCCGGACCTTCGGAAGAAGCAATAATTGTCCAGTCTGCGCGACTTAACAACACATCTTTGCCTTCGTATTTGTCGCTTGCGTTATTTACTGTAAATTCAAGTGATTTTCCTTGATGAGGAGAAGCCGGATTTACGTATGTAACTGCTTTTACTTCATTCAAACGAGGTGTTTTTATTCCTATTTTAATAGGCTGCCCTTGTTTTTGTGGATCGGCTACCCATACGGTCAGTTCATCTTTATCGGCATCTTTAAGCATCATAACGCAGCCTACACTGGATTCTACAAAAAGTTTATCGTTCTTAAAACTACAAGCTTTAAAGAATGCCAGTCCATAAGTATTAAGTTCTTTGTGGTAAACTACCTGTAGGCTATCAGTATTCGCTAAAATCTCAATATTAGACGTTTGATAGGCTTTTGCTTCGGCAGCTGTCTGCACGTTAGGAACTATAATGTAAGCATAGCCGGCATTAGTCGGACGGACACCGTGGTCGAACCAAAGAGTAAACAAATCGCCGCTTACAGCATCATTATGATTCGTATTTATATCACTCCACAAGCCTGTTTTGCTTTCGTTAGCTATATGTAAACTTGGCTTAGTGGGGAAGAAATAAGCTACTTTGTCGTTCAGTACCCAATCTACATTATTATGTGTAGATACGCCCTTAGCAATAGCTTGTTCATTACTTCCCGACGCAACTATTGCTTCGCCCGCTTGACGACATTGATTGACGGTAGTGAATACTGTTTCATCGTGTCCCGAATATATTCCGGCGCCCAGACAAACGATTTCTTCATCAAAAATAAACCATGATTTTTTCGCGCCGAAATCCAGTGCAGGTAAGCGTGTACCAGAGTTATTGGGCGTACCCAGATAACCATCATCATCATCATAAGCAAAAAGTTCTTGATTATTAATCATTTCAAAAGCTGTAACCCCATGCAATCCATCGGTTACACCTCCTGCAAATGGCGAACGTCCACTAAAGAGATAACTATCGGCACGGCGCATAACAGCCAAATCCGGCATGGTAATTCCCGGTATCTTTTTCCAGTTCCATAAGGGAAGGATAGTGCCGTATTCTTCGCCATCCACTAAGATATTGGTTGCTCCTTCGGATAAAAAGAAACCTTGCCTGTTTTCTCTTATATCATACTCGCTACGCATCATACGGCTCGAAACCATACGCACATCGAAAGTATATTCAGGTCGTTGCTGTAAGGTATATTCGCCACGATAGTAGTGAGTTTGAAGAGTTGAAGCCTGAAAATTTGCATTTTCTTCACCATTCAAACGTTTGATGGCATTTTCATATTCAGTAGCATGAGCAGCATCTACCTCTTTCAGCATATTAAGAGTAGAAACAAAGTTCGAACGATTAGTCCTGTCCTTACGTGTAACCCCACGACCTAAGAGACTAAAACTCATTCGTTTTCCTCTTATTGCCGACAGATAGGTGTTGCGTACGAACTGACTGAGAATATCCAGCTTATCGCCTGACAGGGCGTATTTAGTGCCGGCAAGATAAGATGCCTGACGAGTTACCAACAGTATAAAATCGGTACCATAAGCTCCTACATAGAGTTGTGCTCCATGCTGACGGTATGCCCAATCATGCTGAATACCTTCGCCCGTAGTGTGATCTACAATAAGGAAAGAGCGGTCGGCAGCTTTAGCAAGATCAGCTTCGTTGTGAGTGAGACAAGCGCGATAGATCCAATGCATGGCAATATCGCATTTATTTGTTCCAGCGGTAGTTGGGTCAACAGGAGAATCCGGATCGCCCATACTGCTGCGCCAGCGTTGTACAAAATTAGTGAAGATAGCTTCGTCTCGGATGTCCTTTTTACCACCATACATAGCAATAAACATTTCGCCCAAGCGATGTGGATGTGCAATACGGTTATACCACCAATTGTTATCTGTCCAGTTTTTAGAGTACCAAAACTCTAAACCTTTAACTATTTTGTTATATATTGCTTCGTCCTCAAAGTATTTATTACCTGCCTGTGTATAAGCAATACCCATCTCTCTCAAACGCTCGATATGATACAGAACCTCCGCATCGCCACGACCTTCGCTCACATAATGGCAATCGCTAAACGAGCCGTCTGACTCTACATAGAAAGGTAAGAAAGCATCTATTTTTGCCTCCAATTCATCTTTGTCTCGAGTAAGCTTATCTGCCCGAATACGAGTGAGTATCAAATGACTTATTTCGGGCATTTTATCTACCGTAAAGCTTATTGTATAGTCTGTTGATTTATCTCCGTTGCTTACAGTAAAGCTAAGGACATTAACTGCATCTGAATCAAAAACACTAGGATTGTAGCTCATCGGACTTATAATGGCAGATGCAACAGATGCCTCTACTGTTATTGTTGGATAAGTTGTAACAGAGGCATCCAACAGCACATTATAGTCTGTTAAACCGGGCAAAAAGCCATCAATATCAACTCCGTTAATTTTAAGGGATTTCAATGTAACTACATCGGATGGAAGAAGCTCGTAGGCACCTATTTCAATAGCTGCACCTTGTACACGAGCATTCCCTGCATAGTCCTTATTATCGGCAAAACTTAAACCATCGGCATTGCCTTTATCTAAGCCGGCAAAATCAGTTGCCGGAGCCGCGTAGTCAGCAGATGTAATATCGGCAAATAGTTTAGCCGGATCGCTTTCTACAATGCAATCTGTTTGTGTTAGGTCAGTTATAGTTGCATTATCAAGGATGTTGTTTTTGAATATATTATTCGTTCCACCCGATTTGACATTTACAACAGTATTATCACTTGTAGTATTATTATACAAAAGACAATTAATCATTTGATGATTGGCTGTGTTACCCGCAAGGTTCACACCACTATTTCCTTTATTATTAGCTATTATACAATTGTACACTTTTAGGGCGTTAGTTGTTCCTTGATAAGTAATACCACCAGCACCATTTGTGGCTTCATTATCGACAATAACACAATTATAGGCAATCCCGCTACCACTAAAAGCACGGAAATAAATACCGCCACCATTGCCTGCCTTATTTCCTTTTATCAGACAGTTATGGATATCATCAATGCGATAGCCACAAATAGCACCTCCGTTGGTAGTCGTTTCGTTGCCGGACAGAACACAATCGGATATAACAACCCCTCCAACATTGTCAATTCCAATGCCTGCTCCATTATTGTTGTGAGTATTATTTCTGATTGTGGAATTTTTTACTGATGAATTTGCTGATAGGATACAAATAGCTCCACCCCATTTTTCACCAGAAGAAGGTTTCGTTGTTGCATTATTTTCTAGCAAACAATAATTAACCGTTATTTTCTTCGTTCCCAAAATACCGCCACCATTAGCTGCTATTAGATTATTGTTTCTAACAATACAACGAGTAATGAATACCTCTACCGCGTTGTTAGCGGCAATACCTCGCGTTCCTTCAATATTATCGCCATCAATGGTTAAACCATCAAAAGTTGCGGTAATGCTACTGTTATTTATCCAAATACAAGTAGCGCCTACTGTCATTTTAAGCACAGTAGGATTCGTAAACTCCCATTCTTCGCCATTGGACACTTTGGCTCTTTGGTCAATAGAAGTTTCTGTTCCGGCAAAACTGCCGTAGAATTTCAAGTTCTTTGCAACATTGTAGTTGATACCTCCTTCGCCGATTTCATATAAGCCTCCGGCAATCCAAATTTCATCACCAGAATCGGCAGCTGCAATAGCCGAAGACAGATCATTATATATTGTTTGTCCTGCCCAGATGCCAGCTTCCGCTGTTGCGGGCTTTACATAACGGACTGCGGCTTGCATTGACAGACAGCATAGCCACACAATAAGGAAAGTTGATGCTTTTTTCATGAGTACAAAATTTTAAGTATTAGACTTTAATCTATTCTCAAAGAGAGAGATGTAAATATAGTATTATAGATATAGTTAACAATCAGGGCTTCATTCTATGTGAAGTGAAGCCCTGACTTCAAAATTATCTTACTAACATTTTCTGCGTTTGTATAACGCCATTCTTTTCGGTCTTTATTATATATGAACCTTTTTCGTTGATAGTCATTTCTATCAGATTACCAACAACCTGGCATTCAGAAATTTTTATGCCCGACAAATTATAGATAGTCAATTGAGAATTAGCAAAACTATCGCTCAAACGGATGTAAAATGCTTCTCCAGCTTGCACCGGATTCGGATAAAAGCTTACCGGCGAATCGCTCAATACAGACTCAGTGCTTGCAGCAACTTTTGATGTGATATTGACATTGATATGATTGGTAACTTTCACAAGCACTTGGTAGCTTCCATTATTCACTTCCGGAGTTGCTATCGCTTCGCCATCAATTTTTACGGCTTCTATTTCCTTTCCCTCAGCTAAAGTAAACTCAATAGTATAATCGCTGTCTTCATCCTCCATATTGACGCCTGCTTGCGAAGTAATAATACCTTCATCTGCAGTTACGTTTACTCTGAATTTCAAAGGTTCCGGATTTTCTATTGTCTCTAAATTAGAAACTTTAAAGTTGGCTACCTGTACTGTACTACCATCTACAGGATCCCAATCCTCAATTACTGTTCGGATATAGCGGTATGTAGCCGACGGAAATTGAATGTAAATTTCATTGGCATTTTTAACAATGTCAACTTTATAGTTTTCTTTCAGAGGCGTAAAATCCGTTCCATTATTAGAACCATAAATAGATAGTTCTCTTGCTCTAAGACGTTCCATTGTATTTCCCGTACTACGATGCATATAGCTTACATAATTGAATGTTTGCTCTGTTTTCATATCTATTGTAAAATAGGGTACTTCATCAGCGGCTATAGTTATTCCACCGTATGATTTCCCCGGTTTTACAAAGGCAAATGCAGTCGTAGTGCTTTCATCAATGATATACTCCGGTATGTCTCCACCTACTGTTGCATCCGATGGTCCAGCATAAGAAGTTGTAATAGTCCAAGCAGATCTATCCAGTTCATTAGAAGACTCTGGTTGTGAAGAGCTAATACCTCTCAAGCTTATAGGAGCCCAATCAGGAAGATTTTGTCCTGTAATCGTAACTAATTTCTCTGCACTAAGTTCGATATCCTCTAAATCATGAATTTCATCATTCGCCTTTGCAAATGCCATCTTTGTACGTAAGTCAGATTTAATAATAGGATCAGTAACCCTGATTCCCCAGATATTAAAAAACTCGGTCAAATCATAACCTGCTACTTGCGATGTTTTCCAAATTAGATAAGATCTTCTTAAATCTTGTGGATCTCTAGGAGTGATAACCATCTCTTCGCGCACCACACGATGTAATGTTTTATAAAATTGATCTCCGAATATCAAAAAAAGCTGTTCCCAAGGCATAAAGCGCAATTCATCTTGATTAGCCCCCCAAATAGCTTTCAATTCATCGTCATCCATATCATAGATCCGCTTTGAGAATGGAAGTCTCAAATAAGTAGTTTGAGCCATCCTCCATTTTTCAGCAGTAGTGCGGTTATAAGTCTCACCTTGAATATCACGCTCCACAACGTATGAATAGATATTAACTGTTGACTCTGTAGCTTTATTAATTTGATAAGCCGGTTGCTGATGCTGATGTCCGAGTTCATGTCCCAACATCCATGAGTTATTGTTATTATTGTTAGTTGCAGAGTTGAATACCGTTAAATAACGATTAATGCTGGCTTGTGGATATCCTGTGTACCCTTCAGAAGAAGCATGAGGATTTCCAGAAGTATTTTGAACCAACAGATGCCTTACTTCGCCTGCTTTCAAGCGATGATGAATAGGGTTGGGATCATTGTTATCTATTCCGCTGATTTCGTCTTCTTTTTCCAAAAGCCGATGTATCCCATTCATCCATTCTACCTTATTGTTATCCTTCGAATATCGATTGGCAGCTTCCTTGGTTGCAGCTACTACGATATAATCCGATTGATAAAGGACATCAGGAGTTGGATATTCCACCAACATTTCTTTAAACTCTGTATTGGTAGTGGTTCCATAAATAAAACGAGGTACGCGTACTTGTTCACTCTCATCCGTAAAAGTTATTTTTGCCAGCCCTTTAGGATCGCCACTTTCATTTTGGACAAAGCCAAGCCAGATAAGTCCTCCCACATGATCTTCTATTGTATTTTTACCAGCTTTCAACTGAATAACCGTCTCATTATAGCTACCACCTCCCATTCTGTTGTCCACGTTAAACCCCATCGTTCCTATTGTGAGCGTTGGCATTACATCATTATCAGCTGCTGTAAGTATTTCTACATTTACCACTACTTTTTTATCAGCTGCCACATAGAAACCTGTTGGCTGTTTGTCGTATTTTTTATGCCCTTGGCATAAGCGCAAACGCTCCTTCTCCGCACTGTTGATTTGTTTTATTTCAATAGTCGTCGGATAAGGTGTTACAATTTCAGCCTTAGCTATAGCTACAGCGAATATTAATAGAGTAAAAAATAATTTTTTCATATCTTATTATACTGTTTTTAGTTGTGTTTCTTTATAGCTTAAGTATAGAGTACAATTTCTATAAACAACACTAATCATCTGTTATATATAATGGAGTTCAGATACAAAGGTGGTCGAAGTATTAACGACCACCTTTATTTTTGTTTTCTATATAAGACAGATTAAAAAATCTTATCTATTGTTACTTTCAAATAGAATTTTTGTTACACGCGTTTTGTTTGTATCCAATAATTCTTTCTTGATATATATTCCAGTTGCAGCAGGAGAAACTACCTCAACACCATGTATATTGTAGTATTTTGTTTCAATCACATTACCATCTAATACTTCCGGTTTTGTAACACTCGATGCATTGGATTGATCTTCGTAAGGACCTATATCGATAGTACCTGCAATACGCTGACCTCCGGCATAGTCTTTACCTGTAGCAAACTCAAGATAAACGGCTGGAATTACTTCTTGAGTTTCAGGGTCAATAATTTCTTCCGATAACTCAATAAATCCTTTTTCTCGTCCTGGAGAAGTAGAAGAGGTTACCCAGCTGCCAGCTGCCGTAAACAATGCTGTACCTTCTGTCTCTTGTACTCCATCAACAATCACTAAGGTCGGACTTTCTTCAGTATAGAATTCAAGATCATCAATAATGATGTTTTTGATCTCCGGCTCTGCAAAAGCTGGATTTTCTGTAGTACCACCGCTTAAGCCTATATTATAAATTTCATTCTCCACATCTGTATTGTTCCAAAGAATAGAGTTATATAATTTAGCAGTTCTTGTGCCTTTGCCGTCAGATGCAAAGTTTACACCACCGGTTCCTCCTTGCAGCGTAGCCTTGTTACTTGCTACTGTAATATTATAAATAAGGGTACCTGAGTCGCGTTCGTCAAAAGAAATTCCACCGCCAGAAGTTGCTGTATTGTTCACAACAATACTGTTATACACTTTACTTGTAGTACGTGGAAAGAGTCCGCCACCATAAGAAGCTACGTTTCCTTCAACATGCAAATTGTAAGCTTCGCTAGCGACTAAGAGCAAACCACCACCGCCGCCATTTACATTACCAATAGAATTAGTCGCTGTAGTAGGTGCGCTGTTGTTAGTTATTTCGCAATCGTGAATAATTACATTATCTAAATAAGCTCCTCCACCTTTATTAGCTTTATTCGCGGTAATCAAACAATTATAGATTTCTGTTTTATAACGAATATTCATACCACCGCCATCAGCGTTAGAATTGAAATTTCGAATAATATTATTTCTAATAATTACATCTAGACCTGATGCACTTATGTTTTGAATAGCTCTACCAACTGTCGATGTTCCTTCAAAAGTGATACCATCAACAATTACATTAGCTCCGGTAATAGATATCACAAGCGACGCAGTATTTTTCAATACGGAAGCATTTGTAAATTCCCAAGCGTTACTTCCTACTACACGTTCTTCAACTGACGTTTCCGTTCCGGCAAAGCCACCATAAATAGCAACACCTTCAACCGCGGTAATTTGCGCTGTACTGTATTCACCTTCAGCAATCCATACTTCGTCTTTTGCTTTTAGTGTTGTAGGTATAGCAGCAACAATTTCACCATCTTCACGAACTCCCCATTGAGTTTCTTCCCCAACATAATACTTGCTGATACCGACATCAGATGTAGCACTTACGACAAAAGTTTTAGATACGCTGCCACTTGTCAAAGATATAGTGGCGTAAGAAACTTTTTTATATGCTTTCGGAGCAAAGGTAAGTTCAAGTCTGCCGCCTTTTGACGACAATGTCGATGTTCCTAAAGTATAAACCTGATCTTCGTCTTCTGTAATCGTTACAGTAATATTTCCTGTCAATTTCACAGCAGCAATCTCTACACCTAAAACCTCACTGCTATTTCGGTTAACACTTCCTATTTTAACTGTGTCGCCGGGAACGATAATACTTGCTGCGCTTGCATCAATAAAATTCAATTGATTACCTGCGTTATTCAAAGTATAGCCTCCAACGTACAGTCCCGATTGATCATTCAAATAATATCTATTATTAGTAGCAATAGTGGTGGATGTGTTTTTCAACTGCCATGTGTCGGTAGTGTTATAACGTACAAAACCAAACAAATCGCTGTTAGCTGCAGCTTTCGTTAAATATCTGTTGACTTCCGGTATCTCATTGCCGGTTACTGGATCTTCACCCTTCGGAGCATAAACGTAAACTATTGATTGATTCGATTTATTTATCAGTTTATAGTTATCCCATGTTCCGGTAACTTTCCATAATTGATTCACATTTTCAGAATCCAATGGTAATTGTTTAATAGTATCTCCTTCTACAGGATTAGCTACAGTCAAAACTGTGCTTGCTGTTGCCTGACGCTCAAATTGAATGTAATACCAATGTTCGTTGGAATTATCTGCACTACTTATCTGAACTGGCAAATCAAAATCGGCATTACCTGTCAACGCTATAGTTTGCGGCGATAAAGCACCATTCATGTTTATTGTCAATTCTGCAGTATAGGCTTTTTTCTCTGCTGGTGCGAATGTAATTACAATAGTATCGTTAGTACTGTTAGCTGTTCCTGATTTTACATAGGAAAATGCCGAAGCTCCGTCTCCACTTATTGTATAGCTAAGATTATTCAAGTTATAACCTTTAATAGGCAATGTTTTTTTCACAGAAATACCTTTTTCAATATCGCCAAAAGCAACATCTCCCGGATTTTCGATAACCTTGTCGGTGGTAGTTTTTCCAGTGTAAAACTCAGCAACTTGCAAAGAACTTCCACTCGTTGAGGAACTCATTTCTTCATATACCACTTTTATAAATCGATAGGAAACCGTATTCGCTAAATCTATATTTCCAGTATCATAAGGTGCTCCATCTACATCAGCACCCGTAAGCGAAATTATATTGTTCCCGCTTTTATCCGTAATTTGTGTCCATGTTCCAGTCGTGAAAGTAGGAGCAACATCATTGCTTCCGTAAA
>DAIOHI010000043.1:0-11630 GCA_036744815.1 Paludibacteraceae bacterium | reverse complement strand
GCTTTGGTCGGAGCACATGACGAAATGACGCCCGATTATTTTACTTTGTTGAAAAAAGCGGGTTTTCTCGGACAAACAGGTCAGACTTTTGCCGGCGAAACCGCTGTTGCTATGATGTTGTCAACGGAAAAAAACGAAAAAACTTTATGCAAGGTAGAATCAGTAGAAAAAACATATTTGCGATTTGAAGATTTGGATATTGCAAAAGATATTGATTTCGTGATGATAGGAGTGAATGGGAGTTCGAAAAATGATTTGCCTTATTTTGAAAATTGCAAAAAGTTTTTTCCGAATATTCCTTTGCTTCAATATAAAAACATTTTTGGCGAAAGTTATACAGCTTCAGCTTTGGGCGTTTATGCCGCGGCACTTTGCTTGCAAAAAGGAAAAATACCGGCTTCATTGATTATGGATCAGAATACCAAAGAGAAGTATTCAGAAAAGCCTCGTAAAATATTATGTTACAATCAATCGGGAAATAAAAATCATACATTTATTGTATTATCAACATGCTGAAAGTAATTTTTTTAGCCCTGCTTCAATGTTTTTTGTTAGCAAGCGGACAAGTTTGTTTTAAGTTGGCTGTGGATAAAATTACGAAATTTACATTTTCGTGGGATTATTTTCATAGCATACTGACGAATTGGTGGTTACTTGCAAGCGGTATTTGTCTTATTTCGGCGACTATTTTATGGGGTTTTATACTCAAGCATTTTGAGTTTTCTGTAGCTTATCCGATAACGGCTTTTGCCTATGTGTTCGGAGTGTTGGCAGCTGTTTTTATTTTTCACGAAACAGTATCGCTCACACGTTGGTTTGGAGTTGGTTTTATTATTTTAGGTGTAATTTTGATAGCAAGATGAATGTTGGAAAGATGAAAAAAACAATTATTATAACGCTTTTACTATCCGTTTTTTGCAGTTCTGTTTTTTCACAAAATGAAAGGAAATTATCTAAGGAAGAAAAGGTCGTTTTCGAGCAAAAAATGTTGGAACAATCAAAAAAAATTAAAACCTTACAGTGTAATTTTATACAAGAGAAGACATCTCAATTAATTGCAGATAAAGCCGTTTCGAAAGGTTTTTTGCTTTACGAATCTCCATCGAAATTGCGATGGGAATATGCTGAACCAACAGTTTCGACCTTGATCTTGAATGGCAAAAACGCAGTTCTGTTGGATAAAATGGGAAAACCTATTGGCAATGTAAATATGTTGAAGCAACTTGGAAATATCATTATTTCGATGATAAATGGCGATGGATTGCAACAGAATAAACAGTTTTCGACAGAAGTTTTTGAAACGGATAACAAGCTAATATTAGTTGTTTTAACGCCGGTTCAGAAACGTATGAAAGAATTTTATGATTCAATTGAATTGAAAATAGATCAAAAAACTTTTCTAGCTTCCGAAATTTCGATGAATGAAAAGTCGGGAGATAAAATGCGTATCTATTTTAATAATAAAAAAACAAACGAAACTATCAGCGCAGATAAATTTGCTGTAAAATAGGATTATGCAACTTATTAATCATCTGTATTATTTGAAATCACGAAATATAGAGAGCAGTAAAGCCACTTTTCGCGTTGCTTTTAATGCCGAACATTTTATTTACAAGGCGCATTTTCCGAATAATCCGATCACACCGGGCGTTTGTCTTATTCAAGTTCTCGTCGAAATTTTCGAAGAATGGCAGGATAGAAAATTTGCTATAAGAACATTGAAGAATGTAAAATTTACCGCGCCCATCAATCCTTTGGAAGTTCCGGAAGCGAATGTTTTGATTGAGTTTTCGGAAAATGAAAATAATTTTCATCTAAGAGCGACTGTTGAAGAAAATGATGTAGTTTTCACTAAAATAAGTATGGTTGTTGCATGAAAATTTGTACAATAATACCTGTTTATAATTCTGAAAAGCATATTGCGGAAGTGATAAAATCGGCTCTGCAATATTCTGAAAAACTGATAATTGTGAATGACGGCTCAACAGACCAAACTTTGAAAAGCATAGAAAATCAGAATTTTGCTTGTTGCGAAATAGTTTCTTATAAAAAAAACAAAGGAAAAGGTTACGCTTTGCGTCAAGGATTTAAACGCGCTTTGGAACTTGGATTTACACATGCCATAACTATGGATGCGGATGGGCAGCATTTAGCAAAAGATATTTGTAGTTTGGAGAAAAAAGCAAAGGAGAATCCCGATGCGCTGATAATAGGTTCGCGACAGTTCGATAATCCAAATATGCCTCAGGGAAATAAATTTGCCAATAATTTTTCGAATTTTTGGTTTATGATTCAGACTGGACGAAAATTGCCTGATACACAAACCGGTTTTCGTGTTTATCCCTTGCTTAAAATGGGAAAAATGCCTTTGTTTACCAATCGTTACGAAGCGGAATTAGAGTTGCTTGTTTGTTGCGCATGGCGAAATATTGAGCTTATTCCGCAAGCGATTGATGTTTATTATCCGCCTCAGAACGAACGATTATCGCACTTTCGTCCGAATAAAGATTTTCTCAGAATATCGCTTCTAAATACGATTTTATGTTTTGTGGCAATAATTTACGGTTATCCGAGTCTGTTTTTACGAAAAATATTTAGCACGAAGGGATAATGAATAAAATAATCCTAAAAATATTTGATTTTTTTCAACATCGCAAAGCACTTTTGTGGATGCTTTTATCGGCTATGCTGCTTTTGTTGTTGTTTTCTGCATCTCGTATTTCTTTTGTCGAAGATATTTCCTCTTTCTTACCCAATAATGCTGAGAATAAACGCAGCAACGAGGCTTATCAACATATTGGCGCGGCAAATAAAATCATTGTGACTATTTCGCAAAAAGACACAGCAGCAAATTACGATGAAACTTTGTTGATAGATGCCGCTACACGTTTTTCCGAAATTTTGCAGGAAAATGACAGCGTCGGGCACATCAAGGAATTGTTGTACGAAATAGATAATGAAAAAATAAATCGAGTATCGAATTTCATAATCGAAAATCTGCCTTTTTTTCTAGAAGAAGATGATTACCGGAAAATGGATTCGCTTTTGAATAAGCAATCGATTGAAAATCAGTTGAAAATTGACAAAGAATTATTGATGTCGCCGATGGGAGCTTTCGTTCGAAATGTTATTCTGCGTGATCCTCTGCATTTTTCTCAAAATGCGCTTAAACAGCTCGAAGGTTTTAAACTGAACGACAATACCAATACTTCCAACGGATTTATTTTCAATAAGATGGGCGAATGTCTTGTTACGGTTACTTCGAAATATCCGGTAAGCGAAACTGCCAATAATAAACTGTTAGCGAAGGAGATTTATAAGGCGGCTTCTCAAACAATCACTGAATTTGACAACGAAGTGCAGGTAATGCCTTTCGGTGCCGCGCTTATTTCAATTACGAACGCCGATCAGATTAAAAATGATTCGATTTTTGCCGTTTCTGTTGCATTAATCTTGATTTTCATCTTACTATTTTATTTCTTCCGAAATCTAAAAAGCTTGTTTTTTATTGCGGTTTCGGTCGTTTTTGGCGCTTTGTTTTCTCTCGGAATTATTGTTCTTTTCAAATCAACCGTTTCGATTATAGCCTTAGGAATTTCATCAATTATTTTTGGTATTGCCATCAATTATCCTTTGCATTTTTTGGCTCACAATCAGCATTCTTCTAGCGTAAAACATACGCTCAAAGAAATTGTAAATCCGCTTCTGGTTGGGAATATTACTACCGTTGGTGCTTTCTTGAGTTTACTTTTTATTAGCAGCGACGCGATGAAAGATTTAGGATTGTTTTCATCGCTATTGTTGGTTGGAAGCATCTTCTTTGTCTTAGTGTTTTTACCACATTTTATAAAAACGCCTAAATCCAAGCGTATTCATAAAACACTAGCTTTTGGACGTGTTTCTGAATTTTCACCTGAAAAAAATAAATTAATTGTTCTTGTTTTTCTGATATTTACAGTTGTCTTATTCTTCTTTAGTTTCGGAACAAAGTTTGAATCAAATCTGCACGCTATCAATTATATGACCGACGATCAGCGCACGGAAATGCATAAATTAATTGCACAAAATTCGGGACAAGGGAAGACGATTTACGTGGTAAACGAATGCCGTGATATTGATGATGCGCTTTGGATAAATGAAAATTGGGTGCAGAAAAAGATGGCGGACTTGAAAAGTAATAATTCCATTATTGCTTATTCGGGTATTGGCAATTTCTTGCCTTCGCATTTTTTACAGCAAGAAAAAATAAAACGTTGGGAGCTGTTTTGGGAAAGTCGAAAAACAGATTTTGTAAAAGACTTCAATGAAATTTCTCAAAAACAAAATTTCAACAAAGGTGTTTTCGATGATTTTATCGCATTGCTGGATAAAGATTTTCAAGTGCAGAGTTTTGAATATTTCTACGAACCGATTCAAAATTTAGCAGAAAATTATGTAGTTAAAACAGATGATAAATATCTTATTTATTCAATTCTTCAATCTGCACCCGAGACTGTAGCAGCGGTTGAAAAATCGATAATTGAAAAACCAACTTCCCTCAAAAACAATAGATTGACTGATTACGACGGCGTTTTTACATTCGATGACACTTCCATTGCTCAAAAAATGGTCAGTGCATTGTCTGACGATTTTAATCATGTGCTTTATATTTGCGGTTTTATTGTTTTCGCTTTTCTGCTTTTTTCTTTCGGACGTATCGAAATTGCTATTCTGACTTTTATCCCACTCACCGTTGGTTGGATTTGGATTTTAGGATTGATGAATATTTTTGATTTGAAATTTAATATTGTCAATATCATTTTGGCAACGTTTATATTTGGACAAGGCGACGATTATACAATTTTTGTTACCGAAGGATTAATTCACGAATATACTTATCGCAAAAAAATGCTGGCATCTTTCAAAAATTCGATTCTCCTTTCAGCCAGTATTTTATTGATTGCTATCGGAATGTTAATTTTCGCCAAACATCCGGCAATGCGCTCTTTAGCTGAGCTTACTATTGTTGGAATGATTTCGGTATTAATGTGTGCTTATTTATTTCCACCGCTTATTTTCAGATATTTGACCACAAAAAAAGAGAAAGTACGGATTATGCCTATCACAATTTGGAATTGGCTGAAAACGGTTTTTTCTTTTCTCTTCTTCTTTGTTTCAAGTATTATTGTGACTGTTTTCGGTTTTTTTATTGTAACATTAGGCGGTAATTCGAAAAAAAGAAAGCTTTTGTATCACCGATTTTTATGTTCAAGCTTTAAGTTTTTGGCGCATTGCATGCCTCAAGTAAAATACAAAGTTCATAATTTATCGGGCGAAACATTCGAAAAACCGGCAGTTATTGTTTGTAATCATCAAAGCCACCTCGATTTATTATATACGCTGATGTTGTCACCAAAAGTCATTACGCTGACTAATCGTTGGGTTTGGAATTCACCATTCTACGGATGGATAATTCGTTATGCTGATTTTTTGCCGGTTGCCGATGGTATTGAACAACATGTTGATAAGTTGAAGCAGCTTGTTGATGATGGATATTCCATTCTCGTTTTTCCTGAAGGCACGCGTTCCGAGGATTGTTCAATCAATCGTTTTCGAAAAGGCGCTTTTTATCTTGCAGATAGATTGAATTTGGACATTATTCCCCTTGTTAGTCATGGTATTGGACATATTCTTCCTAAAAAGGAATTTGTTTTGAGAAAAGGACAAGTTGATATTGAAATTCATTCGAGGATAAATATCAAGCAATTGAATATCAAATTATCGAAAGAAGGAGAGTTGTATAACGAAGATTTGGCTTTGCTCGAAACGGCAAAATACTTTCGAAATTTTTATATAGAAAAATATGTAGATTTAGCGAATAGAGTTGAAACAGCGGATTATTTTGCCGATAAAGTATTGAAAAACTATATCTACAAAGGAGCTTCTGTTGAGCGTCGAGCAAAAGCTCTTTTGAAAAAGCATAATAATTTCAAAGATATTATTGATAAATTGCCCGACGAAGGCGAATTGTTCGTTCAAAATAGCGGTCAGGGCGAGTTTGCTTTGTTATGTGCTTTAGTTAAGAAAAAGCTAAAAATAACAGCTTTAGAACAAGATATAGATGTTTTGGAAATTGCAAAAAATTGTGCTTCCGTTCCTGAAAATCTTTTTTATATCGACAAGATGCAAAATCCAATTAATTATGTTAATTTAGTAACTTTTGATTCTAATGGCAATGTTGAGTTAAAGTTAAAAAGAGAAGGATAATGTCGAGTAAATTAAATGCGCAAAAATACGATGTAATTATCGCTGGAAGTGGTTTGGGCGGTTTAGTTTGTGCTTATGTGCTTTCTAAAAACGGCTATCGGGTGCTTGTGCTTGAAAAAAATGCGCAGGTTGGTGGTTGCCTTCAAGCTTTTCGCCGTCCCGGAGTGAAATTCGACACAGGAATGCATTACATCGGCAGTATGGATGAAGGACAGATTCTATATCGTTTTTTTAAATATTTAGGTTTGCTCGATAGCGTAAAACTCAAACGATTAGATACAAGCGGTTACGATATTATATCCATCGCCGGAAAAACTTATCGTTACGCTTCGGGATTCGATAATTTTGTAGAAAGCTTATCGAAAGATTTTCCTGAAAATCGTGCTGATATTGAAGAATATATTGATCGTATAAAAAAAATAGCCGATGCTTCGCCGCTCTATAAATTGCAGCGAATCAACTCAAACGTTTTCATCGAAGCTGATTATATCAAAACAAGCGTTAACGATTTCATCGCTTCTGTGACTGAAAATCCGTTACTACAAAGTGTTTTAACAGGGAATTTGCCTCTTTATGCGGGTGTGAAAGATAAAACGCCAACTTATATTCATGCGTTGATAAATAATTTTTATATTCAAAGTGCTTGGCGCATTGTGGGTGGCAGCGACAATATTGCAAAATCGCTCTCGCAATCGATAAAAGAATTCGGAGGAAAGATTCTTACGCGTGCCGAAGTTACGGAGTTTGTTTGCAACGATGAAAAAGTGACTAAAGTGTTGCTGAAAGACGGTCGCGAATTTGAAGCGGAACATTTCATTTCGAATATCCATCCGCAAGTTACGATGGAGAAGGTAAAGTCGAAGCTGATTCGTAAAGTTTATCGTGAAAGGATAGGCAATATCGATAATACCATTTCGAATTTCACGGTTTTTATAAAGTTTAAAAAGAATAAACTGAAATATCTGAATTATAATTTTTATTATTACGATAATCCGGATATTTGGTCTTTTGTTGACTACGATGAAAGTCTTTTTCCTCAGAATTTTTTGTATATGCATCAATGCGAAGATGCTGATTCGGAATATGCTACGAGCGCGCAAATTATCGCTTACATGAGATTTGACGAAGTGAAAAAGTGGGAAGATACAACGATAGAAAATCGCGGCGCGGATTATGAAGCTTTCAAACAAGAAAAAGCAGAGAAATTACTTGATAAGTTGGAAAAGTCTTTTCCGGGAACGAGAGAGGCGATTGACAAGATTTACACTTCTTCACCACTAACTTATCGCGATTATACAGCAACAAAAGAAGGTTCGATGTACGGCGTTTTGCGCGACAAAAATTTCCCGATGCAAACTCTTGTTTCGCAACGCACTAAAATACCGAATTTACTCCTTACCGGACAAAATATTAATTCACACGGAATACTAGGCGTTACGATTGGCGCAATTATTACTTGTGCCGAATTACTTGGAATTGAAAAAATAGTGGACGATATAAACGAAAACAATCAAAAGGCAGAATAAATTGTAAAAACAAGAAGATATATGAAACTGAAACTGATTTACCCTCGCTGGAAGAAACTTCCCGGACAAACTACTTTTAATCTGCCTCCACACGGACCGGTTGCTTTTGCAGCGGCTTTGCCCGATTATGTTGATGTAAGTTTTACCGACGAGAATGTTGAAGAAATTAATTTTGATGAAGATTGCGATTTAGTCGCTATTTCGATGATGCTTAGTACGCAAGTAAAACGCGGTTGGGAGATTTCCAAACAATTTCGTCAACGTGGTAAGAAAGTAATTTTCGGAGGAATTTCGACTATGCTTCATGCTGAGGATACGGTAAATTATGCCGACAGTATTTTTCTTGGCGAAGCCGAAGGACGAATGGAGGACGTTCTGGATGATTTCAAACGTGGAGAATTGAAGAAAGTTTACAATTTTATGTTGCAGCATCCACCAATCGAAAGCGTTGGTCCGGCACGCAGAGATTTGTATAAAAAAGAGTTGTACAATCACAAAGGTGTGCAGATGGTCGATTTGTTTCATGCTTCACGCGGTTGCCGATTTAGTTGTTATCCTTGTGCGGTAACTTATTTGGGCGGTCGCGCTTTCCGTCCGCGTCCGATGGATAAAGTGGTTGAAGAATTAGCAAGCATCGAAAATAACCGGCTTTTTATCGTTGATAACTCTTTGGCACAAAACAAGGAATGGGAAAAAGAATTGTTTAAAGAAATGATTCCTTTTAAAAAGAAGTGGATTAGCCATACGATAGAAGACGATCCCGAAATTCTTGATTTAGCAGCACAAGCGGGCGCTTGGTATGTTTATCAGGCGGTTTACGATACTTCGGATTATATAAAAGAACGAGTGAAACGTTACCACGATCACGGAATAGGAGTGGAAGGAACCATTTTACTCGGACTTGATAACCAAACAGAAGATGACATAAAACGTTTGATTGATTTCTTATTGGAAATTGATTTGGATTTGGCTGAATTTACCGTGATGACGCCTTTTCCACACACGAAAGGTTACGACGATTTCTTGCGTCAAGGGCGGATTTTCGACTTCGATTGGGATCATTATAATGCCGGTCAGGTGGTTTTTCATCCGAAACATATGACTGCCGATAAATTGCAAGAACTTTACGATTATGCTTGGGATACTTTTTATAGAGATGAAACGCAAGAATCGAAAATGTTCCGTCTTTTCTGCAATGTTGCTTTGCGCGAAATGAACGAAGGCACTTATCGTCCGAGAAATCGTGATTTAGTTAATATGAGTTTTGGAAAAGAAATAAAGAGAACAATTGCATAAATAAAATTTAAACAGATAAAGATTCTTGACTAAGTTTTTTAAACATACAAAGACATGCTGAAACAAGTCTTTTGTCTTAAATCTTGGTTCTTGAATCTAATTTTTAATATATGAAAGTTCCAAAGAAATATTACGACGAAATTTTTGATTTTCTCGGACAATGGGATATGCCGTCGAGATGCGGTTTAAAAATCATTCGCAATGCGGATAAAACTTACATTATTGTTACCGAACTATACCAGGAAAATCCGGGAACTTCGGTTACTTATGCAGGAAAGTCTTTGTTGAAACAGATTTGTGAAGCCAAAGACTTGGATAAGCAAAGTGTTGTTTATGTTGAGTGTACGCCCGATACGAACTCTGTTTTATCATTTTACGAAGAGAGTTTTTTTGAAGTTAATTTTAATGATACGCCACAAGCTGATTATCGACAACTTTCGGTAAATGAACTGACGGAAATATTTAACGATTGATGATGAAGTTTACTAAAAGTGTTGTAGTCCTGTTGTGCTTTTTCTCATTTATTTTCTCTCTTTCTGCCCAGCAAGTAGTCGATTTGTGGAATAAATCCGATAATATCGAAAAGTGGAAACAAAGTAAACTCTTTGTTTTTTTGCCCGAAAAAGAGAATAACTCAGGCGTTTCGGTTATTATTTGTCCCGGAGGAAGTTATTTTTGGCGCGACATGAACAACGAAGGTTTCAGTGTTGCACGTTATCTGAACAATCAAGGAATTACGGCTTTCGTGTTGCATTATCGAACAGCTCGCAACAAAGTTCATTTTCCTGCCATGATACAAGATTTGCAGCAAGCTATGCTTCACGTAAAGAAAAATAGTGAAAAATATGCTGTCAATCCGGAGAAATTAGGCGTAATGGGTTTTTCTGCCGGAGGTCACTTAGCCGGAACGGCGGCTGAGTATTTCGATGTCGATTTTATTAATAATGAAGAAGCTTTTCCTGAATCGGTGAAACCTTATTTTGCTGCGATGATTTATCCTGTAGTATCAATGGAAGACAGTATTTGTCATGAAAAATCGCGTAAAAATCTTTTAGGAAGTAAGTATTTGCCTGAAATAGCAAAAAAAATGTCGCTTGAGCAAAATGTACGTCCCGATATGCCGCCTGTTTTTCTTTTGCACTGTATGGGCGACCAAACGGTGGATTATCGGAATAGTGTTGTGTTTAGCAAGGCGCTTAAAACTGAAAATATAAAACATAAGTTCTTGTTGTTGGACGAAGATGGACATTGGGGACATGGTTTTGGAATTCAACCCAACGGAAAAGCCACGGGATGGATTGATGATTTTGTGGAGTGGGTATCGGATTTAAATAATCATTATTCGAAAAACGAAGGTGAAACTTTAGTAGATTTTGATAAATAAAAGAGAAATGGCAGCTGAAATAGAATATAAAAGTCAGGAAGAAATAAAGCTTTTTCAGGAAGAAAAACTTCGTGAGGCTCTTAGTTATCTGAAAAATAATTCTCCGTTTTATCAAAGATTATTTACTGAAAATAATATAGACGTTGATAAAATTACTTGTTTAGAAGATTTACAACAAATTCCTTTTACAGAGAAAAAATATTTACAGCTTTATAATGACGATTTTCTCTGCGTTCCTCGCGAAAAAATAATTGATTATATCACAACCTCAGGAACTTTGGGCGAACCTGTCACTTTTGCCATGACAGATAAAGATTTAGACCGTTTGGCTTACAACGAAAAAATATCTTTTACCTGTGCCGGAGTAAAACCTTCGGATGTTGTGCAGTTAATGACTACCATCGACAAACGTTTCATGGCAGGTTTGGCTTATTTTTTAGGTTTACGCGCTTTGGGAGCGGGCGTTATTCGGGTGGGAAACGGAATTCCCGAATTGCAATGGGATACCATTAATCGTGTAAAGCCAGATACGATTATGTGCGTGCCTTCTTTTATTTTGCATATTATAAAATACGCTGAAGAACATGGAATTGATTATCGAAATTCGAGTGTGAAGAAAGTCGTATGTATTGGAGAAAATTTGCGTGAGCAAGATTTTTCGCTTAATTTGCTCGGGCAACGCATCAAGGAAAAATGGGATGTGGAATTGTATTCGACTTATGCCTCTACCGAAATGGCGACAACTTTTGCCGAATGCGAGTTTGGTTGCGGCGGGCATCATCATCCAGAATTGATTATTTGCGAAGTGATTGACGATGATGGAAATATCTTGCGTGAAGGTGAAGTGGGAGAGTTGGTCGTTACGACTCTTGGCGTTGAGGGAATGCCGCTTTTACGTTTTAAAACGGGTGATATGGTCAGTTTGCATACTGAAAAATGTCGTTGCGGACGCTCTTCAATGCGTGTCAGTCCTGTAGTTGGGCGTGCCAGCCACATGCTCAAGTGCAAAGGAACAACGCTTTATCCGCCGGCAATTTATGATGTTCTTGATAATACACCTTATGTGGAAAATTACGTAATAGAAGTATCTACCAATGAAACCGGAAATGACGATATTTTGGTGAAAGCCGGACTGAAAGATAATCAAATACAAGATTCGGTAAAAGATTTGAAAGACC
>DAIOHI010000042.1:0-11648 GCA_036744815.1 Paludibacteraceae bacterium | reverse complement strand
GCCACCTCCAACTGATCCATCAAGCGACCGGCACGATTGTATCCGATAGAAAATTTACGTTGTATCAAGGACGTAGAACCTTGCTGATTGGCAACAATCAAGCGAGCCGCTTCTTCAAACATCGGATCGCGCTTACTCATATCCACCGACGAAACATCAATTCCTTCGCCTTCAGGTCCGGTATATTCGGGCAGATAGAAAGCTGTAGGATAAGCCTGCTGTCCGCTGATGTAATGAACAATTTTTTCTACCTCCGGCGTATCTACAAAGGCACATTGAACACGAATCAAATCGTTACCTTGCGAGAACAACATATCGCCTCGTCCCACCAATTGATTAGCGCCCGGAGCATCCAAAATCGTTCTTGAGTCAATCATCGACGACACGCGGAAGGCTACACGCGCAGGGAAGTTCGCCTTAATAACACCGGTAATAATATTTACCGACGGACGCTGCGTAGCAATAATCATGTGAATGCCCACCGCTCGAGCCAGCTGTGCGATACGGGCAATAGGCAGTTCCACTTCTTTTCCGGCAGTCATAATCAAATCGCCGAACTCATCCACAATCACCACAATATAAGGCAGAAAACGATGCCCTTTTTCAGGATTCAACTGACGATTGAAAAACTTCTCGTTGTATTCTTTAATATTTCTAGTATGAGCTTTTTTCAGTAAATCGTAGCGCTCATCCATCTCCTTGCACAAAGAATTGAGCGTTTCTACAACCTTGCTTGTATCGGTTATAATTGCATCATCGCCATCGGGAAGCTTAGCCAAGAAATGCTTTTCGACATCTCCGTAAATATTAAATTCCACTTTTTTCGGATCGACAAGGACCAATTTCAATTCCGACGGATGTTTTTTATAAAGCAAGGAAGTAATTATAGCATTCAAGCCCACCGACTTTCCTTGTCCTGTAGCTCCAGCCACAAGCAAGTGAGGCATTTTTGCCAAGTCGATCATAAATATCTCATTGGTAATAGTCCGCCCGAAAGCCACCGGTAATTCAAATTTCGATTCCTGAAACTTTTTCGAAGAAATAACCGAGTGCATCGAAACGATTTGCGGATCGCTGTTCGGAACCTCAATACCGATAGTTCCTTTACCCGGAATTGGCGCGATAATACGAATCCCCGTAGCCGCGAGACTCAACATAATATCGTATTCCAAATTACGGATTTTAGAGATACGCACACCCGCTTTAGGCACAATTTCGTAAAGCGTAATCGTAGGTCCGACGGTTGCCTTTATCGTGTCAATTTCGATTCCGTAATTCTGCAAAGTAGTGATAATACGATTTTTATTCGCATTTTGCTCTACCATGTCAATATGCGTATCGTTATCGGAGCTATAAACTTTCAACAAGTCAATAACAGGAAATTTGTAGTGCGACAAATCCAAGGTCGGATCGTAACGTCCTAATTTTTCTAAATTATAATAAGGATCATCCGATTCGGTCGGCTGCACTTCCAATTTAATATCATCCTCATCTTCCTTTGACTGCAAAGTAATAGCTTCTTCATCGCCCTTCGAGTTAACTTCAAAGGACACGTCGTTCTTATCAGAAGGCACTTCCTTACTCAACTCATCTTCCTCCTCATCCTCATCTTTACCTGCTTTCACCACCCAATCCTCAGGAACGATTTCCGTCCCAACAGCCACCGAAGGCTCCGATTCATCATCCAAGGAAACGATAATATCTTTTTTCTCCTTCTTTTTTCGAGAGAAAAGTCCTTTAATAAAAGGTAGAGTTTTGGACGAAGAAATAATGCTGTAAAGCAAAATCGTAGCCGCCAACAATAAAAACGTACCGAGAATGCCTATATAAGAATTCAGCCAATGACTTACAAAATCGCCGTGTTGTCCGCCTAGCGAGAAAAACAATTTATCTTTCAAGAATGGAGAAGTGGTAAAGGACAGAAAAACAGAAAGCCAAATCAACCAAAAGCAACAATGAAAAAACAATTTCCACATCGAAATGGGATTTTTTTTCATCAACCGTAAAGGCAAGAATGCCAAAAACACTAAAATCGCAAAGGAGGAAATTCCAAATCCGCCATTAATAACCATTTCGGCAACG
Organism: Paludibacteraceae bacterium; assembly: GCA_036744815.1. GTDB lineage: Bacteria > Bacteroidota > Bacteroidia > Bacteroidales > Paludibacteraceae > H1. The sequence goes on along the minus strand of DAIOHI010000042.1, from coordinate 9,566 downwards.
TAAGCGCCAACAACAGAAGTCCAGTTTTGAATACCGGAACGAAGTCCAATCAGTTCCTTAAACGAAACATCTAGCTTACTTTGATCGGCTGCCCCCGTAAAGAAATAGGACACAAACGCGAAAGTAAAGTAAATTACAATAAATGCTAAGAAAAGAGCTACAACAAAGCGCGTGCGTTCATCTACGAAAAAGGCTTTCAACTTAACGGAAGAGCCGTTATCTTTTTCCCGCTTTTTCGTCTGCTTAGGCTCTGCTGTTTGAGTTTTTTTTATCGGTTTCCGTGGTGCCATTCAACATTTAATAATTCAAAAGGTTTAAAAAGTTCAGGATATGAGATTGATATCTGCGTTCTTGAAGTTGCGACAATTAAAACGCAAAAATAATAAAACTAATACGCTCCTAATGTTTTTTTTGAAATTTTCCCAATAATAAACATTAGTTTCATTGTTTAACAAGCTTCATCACCGCCCATTTATTTTTATCGGAAAAGCCAACAAGCGACAAGCCATTAAGAAGAGCTTCTGTTTCAAGTACAGGAATATCTTCTTTGTAGAATCCACTCATGTAAAGCTCCCCACCCGACTCCAAACATTTCGCATAATGCTTCATATCATTCAAAAGGATGTTCCTGTTTATATTTGCAAGCACAATATCAAAGCGTCTGTTTTCGATCTGTTCGGCACCTCCTAAGACGATTTCGATACCGGATATATTGTTCAACTCAACATTTTCTTTTGCATTTCGGGTACACCAATCGTCAATATCAATAGCCAAAGAACTTTTAGCACCTCGCATCATCGCCAATATAGCAAGCACAGCCGTACCGCATCCCATGTCCAATATGGTTTTTCCTTGCAAATCAGCCGCCAACAGTTGCTCAATAACCAAACGAGTTGTCTCATGATGCCCTGTCCCGAAAGCCATTTTTGGGTCTATTATAATATCATAACCTACTTTAGGAATATTTGTATGAAAGGAACTATGTATAACACAGTCATTTCCAACAACAATAGGCTCAAAATAGTTTTTTTCCCATTCTTCGTTCCAATTTTTCGATTTTATTTTTGTAACTTTGTATTGAGAGATAGGCGCGTACTCGAAATTAGCAATCACATTCTCAATGCCGGAGTCAGAAAAAAGTCCGGTTTGTACGTATCCAATCAATCCATTGTCTGATTGAACAAAGCTATCAAAACCTATTTCGCCGAGCGTGGCTGAAAGCAGATCGAAGACATAGTCTTCCGCTTGAAAAAAGAACTCAACTTCAAAATATTCCATAAAATATGTAAAATTACTCTTAACTCGTGTAAATTTCAGACGAAAAAACCGTCTATATAATAAAATTCGTTGAACAAAAGTAGTTCTTTATTTATTTCGCGGCAACCTTGATTAAAAAATATCAGGCAAAAGATTATTTAAAAACAAAAAATTACGAGGCATAATTATTGCACTACGAAAAACAAAGTTACACACAAAACATAGGAGGATACCACTATGAAACGTACAATTTTTATATGTTTATCGGTACTGATTCCTTTATTTGGATTCGGGATATCGAAATCCGTCATTGACGATGATGTTTACTTTACTCCAAGCGATGCAAAGAAACAACAAACAGAAAAAAAGAAAGAAAAAGAAGCGAAGGCTACAACGCCCAGCACTTATAAAAACGGAGCAAAGAAAATCGTTTACAACGACGAGTTAGAAAATCTGGATAACGCAACTCAAAAAGAAATTGCAGGTTATTCGGAAGAAAACGATTCAGTTGCAAAAAAAGAAGGCAGCAGATTGTATTTGGCTAACGATTCAGAATCGGAACACGAATATGCCAAACGTATTCGTCGTTTCCACAATTCGGACGTTACAATTATTGTTTCCGATCCCGATGTTGATGTTTATTTTGTAGATAATGATTGGGATGTATGGGCAATGCCAACCGGAGCTGACTATTGGTGGAACTATAATTATCGTTATCCTTATTACGGATACAACAATTGGTATTGGAACAGTTGGGGATATCCATATTATGGATGGAATAGCTGGTACGGATGGAACAGTTGGTATGGCTGGGGAGGATATTATGGCGGATATTACGGATGGAATTATCCTTATTATGGATGGGGTGGATACTATGGCGGATACTATGGATATTACGGACATCATCACCATTATTATCCTCATTACGGACATGACAGTTGGCACAGACCTTATTACGATAAAGGATACTCAGACAATAGCAGAAGAAGTTCCTATACAGGATCAAGATCCGGAACCATGTCAAGCTCATCGTCGAGCCGACTTGGAAGCGGAGTCGCTTCAAGCAGAAGAGCAGATTACGCAAGATCATCTGAAAGCGTTCGCTTAAGCTCCAGCAGAGGAAGTTCCGGTTTAAGCACATCAAGCAGAAACAGTTCTTCGAGCGGAGTGAGAACATCAAACTCTACTTCAAGCAGAAATAGCTCTGCCACATTAGGAAGCGCGTCAACTTCAAGCAGATCAACGAGCGCAATAAACACTTCGCCTCGTACATCAACAAGTTCTTCTGTACGTTCGAGTACTACTGGCAGCAGCCGACAAACTGTAAGTACAAGTCCGAGAAGCAGCTCTTCGAGCAACTACGGCACACGAAGTTCGTCATCAAGCCGTCCTTCGAGCTATTCAAGTGGAAGCAATTCCAGTTCAGGACGCTCAAATTCGGGTTACTCAAGTGGCAACAGCTCGAGCTCAGGACGCTCAAGTTCTTATTCAAGTGGAAGTTCAGGATCCAGCAGGTCGAGTTCCTATTCAAGTGGAAGCTCAGGATCGAGCAGATCAAGCTCTTATTCGAGCGGTAGTTCCAGTTCGAGCAGCCGTTCGTCCGGTTCGTATTCGAGCGGTGGAGGTTCAAGCTCTTCAGGTTCGAGCCGTTCATCAGGAGGAGGAAGTTCGAGAAGGTAAAAGCAATCTATATTTAAACAAACAGACAATTATATAAGCTCTCTTTCCTTGAAATGTAATTGCAAAAACCCTCATATTAACGCAAAAGCTAAGACTGCTCTTAATAATATGAGGGTTTTAAATTTAAAAGGTATTAAATAAAGAAAAGGAAAGATATCGCAAATTTTGATCATTGACATAAATAATATAGGTATGAAAAGAACAGCATATATTTTAACTGCGGCATTATTCAGCTGCGTACTCATTGTTGCTCAAACAACAGAAATCGATGGATTGAAATTTATTCAGTCCGATATTAGTGGAACCGCCCGGTATGTAAGTATGGCGGGAGCTTTCGGTGCTCTTGGAGGCGACGCGTCAGCTATCAAAGACAATCCTGCGGGATTAGGTATTTACAGAAGTTCGGAACTTACGACAACATTGAACATCTATACCCAAAACTCCAAATCGACATGGGGAGGAGTTAAATCGGGAAGTGATCGTTACAATTCCAAATTCGATAACTTCACTTACGTTATTTCCAGCCCTACATGGAATCAACTCAACGAAAGAGGAAAAGGCTTATTGTTTTCCAATTTTTCGTTCAGCTACAACCGATTGAAAAACTTTGATAAAAACGTTTCCATATCGGGAGAAATGTGGAATTCTTCCATGAGCGACTACATGGCGCACCTTGTAACCGGAGCTGAAAAGGGAAATGGTATTTTGATAGGACCGGGAGATATGAGTTTTGAAAACATAGATGTTTCGTGGCTCTCGGTAATTGGTTTCGAAGGCTTTTTAATTAATGAAACTACCGACGGGTGGCAATCCGAAGTAAAAGGAGAAAAAGTGAAACCACAATACTCCTTGAGCGAAAGCGGTTCAGTAAACGAGTATGCCTTTGCATGGTCAGGTAATTTTGGCAACCGATTTTATTTGGGAGCCAGTTTGAATATACAATCAATCAATTATCATATATATTCGAATTACAGAGAAGATTTTGTAGGTAGGAACGGAAATTTTAATTTAAAAAACGAATATTCTACATCGGGAATCGGATCCAATATAAAAATTGGGGCTATTTTCCAACCGGCAGATTTTATGCGCTTGGGACTTTCTTATCAAACTCCAACCTTCCTCTCGATAGACGAAGTCTATTATCCTTCCTTAGAATATGATCTTACCCACAGCGTAGAAGGCAAAGTGTCGGGTAGTATTATTCCCAGATACGACAATGGAGGACAAATGAAGGGCAGCTCTGAATCCAAAATAAAAAATCCGGCACAATTGAATGCCAGCATTGCTTATTTATTCGGGAAAAAGGGATTATTCAGTGCTGAATATGTTTTCAACAACTACGGAGCGATGAAATACTACAATTCAAATGGAGTTGTTGAGTTGGGTTCGACCGACGAAGCTGCTAACAAGAACATGAAAAATATTTTACAAAGCGGACATACGATAAAAATCGGTGGGGAATTCCGCGCAACCGATCAACTATCGTTACGAGCAGGATTTGCTACGGCAACCGCAGCCACACAACCCAATGCAACAAAAGAGATGTTTACCAATACAATCAGAACCGACTCCGAATACTTTTTGCACAAAGGCAGCTATTATATTACTGCCGGATTGGGCTACAAAGGAAGAGGGTGGTATATCGACTTTGCATGGATGAACAAAACAGTGAATGAAGAATTCCGTCCATACAACACAGACGACATTCCATTGGCAGAAGTAATAACACAAAACAATAATTTTCTTGCCACTTTCGGATTACGATTTTAAACATAAAGCATAAGTTAAAAGAGCATCGAGTTTTCGATGCTCTTTTTATTTCAATCAAAAAAGAGATCATTAACAATAAAAATTGAGCTGTTTCGAGCGAAAATAAGGTCCTGTGTAATATACATTGGGTATTTTCGGGTGAAATTGAACTTGTGTACTTTCTACATTGGGCTGTTTCGCATAGAAATGAGGTCATGTATAGCATACATTTGTGGGTTTTCGAACGAAAATGATATCGTGTATGGCATACTTAGGGCATTTTCGCGCAGAAATGCCCTTTTGTAAAATAAAGTAAGCATATTTTCGGGAGATAGTGGCTCTTTGTAAATAATAAAGAGCAGACTAAGCGATTGAGCGCATATAAAAATCTTATGACAAATCCCCTTTTCCGGATTTAATTGTTTCAATTCGGACTGTAGTTACTCGCGAATTAGAATTAGCAGCAACCTTCACCAAAAACATGGAAATTATAATTTTAACTAAAAAGGAAAAGGCTATTCAACAAAACTAAAAAATCTTTGTATCTTTGAACGTTTTTTAGAGGTAAAGTGTCGTATAATCATTTAAAATAGAGCCTTGCCGCTAAATCAAAAAAACAAGGAAACTCTAGCATATTAATATTTTTTCCATGAAACAATTCAAATTATTGAACAACATCTTCGGATGGGCAGCCTTTGCTGTTGCAGCAGTCACTTACCTACTAACGATAGAGCCAACCGCAAGTTTTTGGGACTGTGGCGAGTTTATTTCATCGGCTTATAAGTTAGACGTTGGACATCCTCCCGGAGCACCTTTCTTTATGCTTACCGGACGCTTTTTCTCTTTATTCGCCTCCGATCCTTCTACTGTCGCGCTAATGGTCAATTCGATGTCGGCTCTTTGTAGTGCCTTCACGATACTTTTCCTTTTTTGGACCATTACCCATTTGGCTCGTAAGGTTATTATTGGCAACAATGAAGAATACAGCGTTGGAAACACCATCGCTATTTTAGGAGCAGGTTTGGTTGGAGCATTGGCTTACACATTTTCGGATACATTTTGGTTTTCGGCTGTCGAAGGTGAAGTTTACGCATATTCGTCGCTGTTTACCGCTGTTGTTTTTTGGTTGATATTGAAATGGGAAGAAAGCGCCGATAAAGAAGGCTCCGATCGTTGGTTAATACTAATTGCCTATTTGATGGGACTTTCCATCGGAGTCCACTTATTGAACCTGTTGGCAATTCCGGCTATCGTACTCGTTTATTACTTCAAAAAATACACGCCTTCGGTAAAAGGTATAATCATAGCTATTGCAGCATCGGCCGGAATTCTTGCCTTTGTACTTTACGGATTGATTCCGGGTTTTGTCGAAATTGCGTCGTGGTTCGAATTGCTCTTTACCAATGTGTTTAAAATGCCTTACAACACAGGCTTATTCATTTATATTATACTAACCATAGCGGCTTTGGCTTGGGCTATATACGAGACTTATGCTCAAAAAAGCTATTGGCGCACAGTTATTTCTTTTATTGTAGGCATCAGTCTTATCGGAGTTCCTTTCCTTGGCGCTAAAGTTTGGATTGGAATTCTTGTTATAGCAGGAATGGTTTTGTTCTTTTACTACAACAGAACAAAAAAAATGGATTTGCATTGGCTAAATACTATCATCGTAATGGCAACGGTAATGCTGATAGGATATTCGTCTTACACGGTTATCGTTATCCGTTCGGCGGCTAATCCTCCGATGGATCAGAACTCGCCCGACAATGTTTTTGCATTGAAGTATTACTTAAATCGCGAACAATATGGCGACCGTCCTTTGCTTTACGGAGCTGTTTACAATGCACCTCTAAAACTGAAAGTACAAGGCAACATGTACGCTCCTATCGAAACGAAAGGAGGTGCCACTTACGCACCTAAAGCAAAAACTTCGAAAGATGAAAAAGACGAATACGTAGTTACCGGATATAGAACGGATTATGAAATGGATGATCGTTTTATGATGTTCTTCCCCCGTATGTATTCGTCTCCGGCTGCAACAGCGGAACATATTGAAGCTTATAAGGCATGGGGTAATGTAAAGGGACGAAAAGTAACCTTCGACTATGCAGGACAACAACGTACTGAAGTACGTCCGACTTTCGGCGAAAACCTTCGTTTCTTTTTCTCTTATCAAATGAATTTCATGTACTGGCGTTACTTTATGTGGAATTTCAGCGGACGCCAAAGCGATATGCAAACTCATGGCGAGATTGATAAAGGAAACTGGATTACCGGAATCACATTTATCGACAATATGCTGATTGGTAACCAAAGTAATTATCCGGAAGAATTGGCAAAAAACAAAGGACATAACAAATACTACATGCTTCCCTTGTTGTTAGGTATCTTAGGAATTTTTTCCCAACTGAACAGCGGCAAAAAAGGCGTTCAAGGATTTTGGATTACCGGTGCCTTATTTTTCCTTACCGGTATTGCCATTGTAATTTATCTGAACCAAACGCCATTCCAACCACGTGAGCGCGATTACGCTTACGCCGGTTCCTTCTATGCTTTCTCAATTTGGATTGGCTTAGGAGTTTTGGCGCTAATAAAAGGATTGGACAAATTCCTTCCACGCCAAGTAAGTGCCATTATAGCTACATTGGCTTGCTTGGGAGTACCTGCCTTGATGGCATCGGAAAACTGGGACGATCACGATCGCAGCGGACGCTACGCGGCACGCGATTTTGGAGCCAACTACTTGGAATCTTGTGAAGAAAACGCTATTATATTTTCGAACGGCGATAACGACACCTTCCCTCTGTGGTATAATCAGGAAGTGGAAGGCAGAAGAACCGACGTGCGAGTTTGTAATCTAAGCTATCTGCAAACAGACTGGTATATCGATCAAATGAAACGTGAAGCTTACGAATCGCCCGCGTTGCCTATTTCGTGGGAAGCAAAAGATTACATTACAGGTAAGAACGACATCGTTATGGTTGAAGATTTATTGAAACAACCTATTGATATAAAAACAGCTTACGACTTCGTTTTAAGTGATGATCCGAGAACGAAAAGTGATGGTAATTCATTCATTCCGACAAAAAACGTTTATATTCCAATCGATTCTCAAAAAGTGATTGAAACAGGAAGTATGAGCGAAGAAAGAATAGCAGAAATAGCTTCGAGAATGGATTTCGATTTGAAAAACCGATTGACCAAAAGTGAATTGATGGTTCTCGAAATTCTAAAAGAAAATAATTGGAAGCGTCCGGTTTACTTTGCAAGCACAGTTGGCGATTCATATTATATGGGTATGAAAAAACGAGGTTATTTCGAACTAACCGGAATGGCTTATCAAGTATTGCCGCTTAATACCGCTAAAGAAGAGGGAATAAATATTGAAAAGACATACGACAACATGATGAACAAATTCAAATACGGAAACGTAAACGATTCAAACGTTTATTTGGATGAAAACACGCTTCGTATGTGTCGTACTCATAGAATGATGTTCTCCAGTCTGATCTCGGAATTAATTGAAAAAGGCGATACTGTGCGAGCTAAAAAAGCTATTGATTATTGCTTGGAAGTATTGCCCGGATCAGCCATACGTTTCGATTACTTCTCCATTCCATTAGGAAGCGCGTACTATGAATTAGGCGAGCCAGAAAACGCGGAGAAAATACTGACATCAATTGCCGACGATTGCATCAACTATATGAAATGGGGATTCAGTTTGAAGCCAAACCAACAAGGCAGTATCCGTGTTGAATTAGGACGCCGTTTTGGAATATTATCTGAAGTGCTTCGCACGATGGAACAATACCAACGCCAAGAAAGCTTGGATAAATACATGCCATCTTATATGGAATTCCGCCAACGAGTGCAATAAAAAGCCCCTCTAAATCTCCCCGAAGGGGGAGACTTTCAGGCAAGCAAAATATAAGAACGGATTAATAAGATGATTTCAAGTTTAGAATTTTGAAATCATGGAATCTTAAAATGAACCTTCAATTTCCGAAAATATTACGTCCTCTATTAGGGAAAAAATTGATTTGGCAAAAAAAATCACCATCATCGAAAGTAATTTACCTCACTTTCGATGATGGTCCTGTTCCCGAAGTTACGCCCATGGTTCTCGATATTTTAGACGAGTACGGAGTGAAAGCTACATTCTTTTGTGTAGGTGAAAACGTAAAAAAATATCCCGAAATTTATAACGAAATTCTAGCTCGTGGTCACCGTACCGGTAATCATACCTTCAATCATCTGAAAGGATTTAAAACTGAGAATGACGCCTATATCGAAAATGTACGAAAGGCTAAGGAATATATCGACAGCAATCTTTTCCGTCCTCCTCATGGTCTTATAAAAAGAAAACAAGTTAAGGCTTTGAGTCAGGATTATCAAATTGTGATGTGGGATGTGATATCCTACGATTACAAACATTTTCTACTCCCCGAAGAAATCTTCAATATCGTCAAGAAGAAAACAAATAACGGTTCTATAATTGTTTTTCACGATTCTATAAAGGCAAAAAACAATATGCTGAGTGCCTTACCCAAAACGATTGAATTCCTCAATTCAGAGAAATATTGTTTCGAATTGCTGTAAAAAGCCCCTCTCCAACCTCTCCCCACAAAGGAGAGGCTTTCGGAATAGAGAAACATTGTTAGTTATTAACTATTCGTTAGCTTTCTTCTTTATATCATGATCTTAGTATATAACAAGAAAAGGCTTGAAAAGCTTGATCTTCATAACCGAAGGTCAATCGACCTTCGGAAGCAATAAACATCTAGGCCTACTGCCTAAAAGGCAGGACGAATCTACAGTTTTGCCTTTCAGGCAAAGATTATGTTGTTGCTTTTAACGCAAGTTACGTTTCGCTTACATGC
>DAIOHI010000041.1:1207-11765 GCA_036744815.1 Paludibacteraceae bacterium | reverse complement strand
CTTCCCTGACGGCTGTTGCTCGTCAGCGAACGAATGCCGGGAATACCATTAATACTTTGTTCGAGAGGTTCGGTTATCTGATTTTCGATAACTTCCGCATTCGCTCCCGGATAGGAAACGTTTACCGTAATAATCGGATTGTCAATATTCGGATACTCGCGTACACCTAAATAGCTGTAGCCTATCAATCCTAGCAAAAATATCAACAACACAAATACGGTTGATAGAACGGGTCGATTGATACTGAGTTCCGAAATATTCATTCTTTATTTAATTTCTGGTTATTGATGATTAGATTATTGTCTGCCTAAATTATTTACGTTTCAATTTGAATATCTTACCTTTCCATGCAGGAATTATAGCTTGAAACATTTTTTTTGAACTTAGTTCAACATCGGGATATTGCTTCGATTCTTCGAGCAAATCAACACATTCGTATGTATGCCCTTCTTTCATATCGAGATATTGAAATGCTTCTGCCGGCAAACGAATTTCCGTATGCAAATCTTTATCATGAAAACTTACGACAATTAATAATAAATCATTTTTATGTTTTCGTATATAGGCGAATTGCTGACGCAAATTAAAATTCTGATTATCCAAGTTAGCATACACTAAATCGTACATTAAGCCTTCGCTAATAGCTTTTTCGCTGTTTGCTATATTTAATAATCTTTTATAAAAAGCTCTTAATTCTTTTTGTTCATTCGAAAGTTTATCTCCATCAAATTTTCCATTGTTTATCCAATTTTGTATTGACTTTACGCTCCAGTAATCGAAAATACTTGTTCGTCCGTCAACACCGCTGAAGCCTTCGGAATCCATTCCCAATTCGCCCAACTCCTGTCCGAAGTAAATCATTACGGGACCTTTCGTTAGAGTTGCGGAAACAATCATTCCCGGTTGTGCATACATGCCGCTTCCACAAAAAAATCCCGAACCAATGCGTTGTTCATCGTGATTTTCCAAAAAATTAAGCATTCGATCGGAAATGTCGCCAAGCTTTTGCCAAGCATAAGTAATCCCCTGAGCCGAATGGTTGCGACTCATTATACCGCGTAAAGTGTCGTATAATCCGACTTTGTCGTAGAGATAATCGAATTTTCCATTGCAAATGTAATTTCGGTATTCCGACGGCTGATACACTTCGGCTATAAACAAAATGCTCGGATGTTTTTTCTTGATTTGAGGAATTACCCATCCCCAAAACTCAACAGGAACCATTTCAACCATATCGCAACGGAAAGCGTCAACTCCTTTTGCCGCCCAAAACAGTAAAATATCGCGCATTTTATGCCATGTATCGGGAATGGGATCGAATTGCTTTTGCATTCCTTCCACGTAATTCACTCCGTAATTCAGTTTGATGGTTTCGTACCAATCTGTTTCGCTTGGAGTTGCGGTAAATTGATCATTTCCGGTTACTTTAGCTGGATATTCTTTGTAGCTTTGAATGTCGAAACTTGGACTAAAAGGCTGTCCCGGTAGGTAATAGAAATTATTCAACGGAGAGAAAAACCATTCGTCGTGATCGTTTTCGCCCAAATCGGCAATTCCTTTTGGTTTCGCGTCAGAATGATATTGACGTGCAACATGGTTGGGGACAAAATCAATGATAACCTTCAATCCGGCTTTGTGCGTTCGTTCAATAAGTTGTTCAAATTCACTCATCCGATTCGTCACATCTTCCGCCAAATCGGGATCTACGTCATAATAGTCCTTTATCGCGTAAGGCGAACCAGCTTTGCCTTTTACAACCGCAGGATGATCTTTTTTAATGCCATAAGCCGAGTAATCGCTTTGCGTGGCATGCTCAAGAACTCCCATATACCAAACGTGGGTTGCCCCCAGCGCTTTTATTTCGGACAATGCTTTTTCGGTAAAATTATTGAACTTCCCGCAACCATTTTCATCAATGCTGCCTTTCCATTTGTTGCTGCTGTTCGAATTATTGAAAAGACGGGGAACAACTTCGTATATAACAAATTTTGACATATAAAAAGCTTATATTTAGAATTTTGTCTTATGTTTCGAAACATGAGACTTCATAATCTTCTTTGTTTTTTGTTAGGCAAAATTAAACAAAAACACATGATTAATGTTATTAATGTAGATATTAAATTCTTAAATATAAATAATTATAATGGCTACAGTAAAATTTAAAGAAATAAGCGTAAACACAAACAGTGTATTGCCAAAAGTGGGAGAAAAAGCTCCCGAATTCACTTTAGTTGGTAAAGATTTACAAGAAATACACTTGTCCGATTTTAAAGGAAAGCGTGTGTTGCTGAATATATTTCCAAGTCTGGATACAGGAACTTGCGCTACTTCAGTTCGAAAGTTCAATAAATGGGTTTCGGAAAAAGAAAATGTTGTTGTTGTTTGCGTATCGAAAGATCTTCCTTTTGCGCAAGCTCGTTTTTGTGGAGCCGAAGGTTTGGATAATGTTATTACCGCATCGGATTTCCGCTACAATACATTTGCGACCGACTACGGAGTGCTGTTAACTGATGGTCCGCTAAAAGGCTTGATGAGTCGCGCTGTTGTCGCCGTTGATGAAAACGGAAAAGTGCTTTACACCGAATTGGTAGATCAAATTGTGAATGAACCGAATTATGATATTTCTGTTTTTTAAAACAGATTTTTTTGATGAATTTTTTTCTAGATTTTCACTTGTAAGCCTTCGACTTGAGATAAGTTGAAGGCTTATTTTTTTTTGATGAAATCTTGGCTGCAAAACAACAAAATCATGATTTTTAATTATTGAGAAGCTTTTTTCAAGTAAATTTAATCTCTGTAATTTATTGTTAATAAACTGATTTATAGAGTTTCAGAAAGAAGGGTGATAATAAGTAAATTTATTTTCGTATCTTTGCGCCTTGAACAACAGAGTTTCTATTGAATCTTTCTAAGCAATGCTTTGCTCCGCCAGCGTTCGGCGGGTCTTCTCATCGTCAAAATCGACCTCAAAATTAACTTTTTGGTATCAACGGTCGCGAGAGTGTGTAACACTGCGTTCGTGACACTCTTTTTTACTATTATAAAATTATTTTTTATCGGAAATAAAAGATTCCGTTCACTAATTGTTCTGAACGGAGCATGGATTAGATATTCTATTTTCAGGCTAACTTATCCTATGTTTTCTTATTTACGATTATTTCTATTTAAGCAAGATTGTGCGACGATGCAATCACCGAATTTATTATGACATTTAAAGAACTAAATATCTCAGAGCCGATATTGAAAGCTCTGACAAACAAAAAATATGAAAGCCCAACTCCTATACAGGAACAGGCAATTCCTGTTGCACTTAATGGACGAGATTTGTTGGGAATAGCCCAAACAGGAACGGGGAAAACCGCAGCTTTTGCAATACCGATTATTCAGGCGCTTGACAAAGCACAGCTCAAGGGACAAAAAAAAGAAATACAAGCACTGATCTTAACTCCAACGCGCGAGTTGGCTATACAGATTGACGAATGTTTCAAAGATTATAGTCAATACACAAACTTGCGTCATGCCGTAATTTTCGGAGGGGTAAATCAAAATCCTCAGATTAATAAACTTGCTCAAGGAATTGATATATTAGTTGCTACTCCCGGACGTTTGCTCGATTTGATCGGACAAAAGCATGTTTCGTTGAAGCATGTTCGGCATTTCGTTCTTGATGAAGCCGACAGAATGCTTGATATGGGTTTTATACACGATATTAAACGTTTGCTTCCAATGTTGCCAAAACAGAAACAAACATTGTTTTTCTCGGCAACGATGCCTTCTGCAATAGCAAATCTTTCGAAATCTATTTTGAATAACCCTGCTAAAGTTGAAGTTACACCGGTTTCATCGGCAGTAGATAGCATCGAACAACGTTTGTATTTTGTAGAAAAACCACAAAAGAGCGAACTCCTTATTCAAGTTTTAGAAAAAGAGCAGGATAAATCCGTGCTTGTCTTTTCGCGTACAAAATATGGAGCAGATAAAATAGCACGAGTTTTGAATAAAAAAGGAATTGGTTGCGAAGCTATTCACGGAAATAAAACGCAAAATGCAAGACAACGTGCGCTGACTAATTTCAAATCGGGAAAAACCCGTGTGATTATTGCGACGGATATCGCGGCAAGAGGCATTGATATTGCTAATCTGGAAATGGTCATCAATTACGATTTGCCGGATGTGGCTGAAACCTACGTGCATCGTATCGGGCGTACCGGTCGTGCCGGAAAAAGCGGAATGGCACTTTCTTTTTGCTCACAAGAAGAACATACAATGGTAAAGGATATTCAAAAGTTGACGGGAAAAAAACTGAATCCAGTATTGACAGCATAAAACAAAACAACTATAAAACAATTTTTATTAATGGCTAAATCAATTTCATTTAATAAACGAGAATTAGAAAAGAAAAAAGAACAAAAAAGAAAGGAAAAGCTTCAACGCAAAGAGGAGCGCAAGGCAGGAGGTGTTAGTTCATTTGACGATATGATCGCATATGTGGACGAAAATGGTTTTATTACTGATACGCCTCCCGATCCGACTAAAAAGCAAGAAATCGATTTGGAAGATATTGAAGTTTCCACGCCTAAAAAGGAAGAAATAGAAGATCCAATATTAAGAGGTCGTGTGGAGCATTTCAATACGGAGAAAGGTTATGGATTTATCAAAAATCTTTCGGGAGTGGATAAATATTTTTTCCACATCAGCAATGCTCCGGCAGAAATTGCCGAAGGAAATACAGTCACATTTGAATTGGAACGAGGAGATAGAGGCATGAATGCCGTGAAAATCGTTCTGACAAAATAAACACAACAATTATTTACACTAACAACAAAAAAAATGAACATTTACGTTTCAAATCTAAGCTATGGCACAAAGGCAGATAGCTTACAACAATTATTCGCGGAATACGGAGAAGTAACATCCGCTAACATTATCACAGATAGAGATACAGGGCGTTCGCGCGGATTCGGATTTGTAGAAATGTCGAACGATGCCGAAGGACAAAAAGCAATTGATGCGCTTCATGAAACGGAATTTGAAGGCAAGACAATCAATGTCAATGTTGCTCGTCCAAAAACGGAAAGAAGAAGCAATGGCGGAGGATTTAATCGCGGTGGTGGCGGTGGATATAACAGAAACCGCTATTAATTAGATAGATTATAAAAAAACGGGTAAGAAAACATCTTACCCGTTTTTTTATAATCTATCTGTGAAAAATTGTGTTTCTATGACAAACATTACAACTAGTCTTTAGGAAATCTATTTTTTATAATGTTTTAAGAAATTTTTGAGCATCTATGTTGCGTTTTTCTATCATCGAAATCGCAGTTTTAAGCTTTTCTTTATTTTGCTCTCCTTTTTCAAGGCTATATAAAATAGCTACAATTTCGTTGTCGTTAATCAGTCTCATGCGTGGAAGAAGTTTATGCGCTAATGCTTGAATGGTCTCCCAATTACCAGATTTGAGAGCAGCTTTCATGCTCGACAACACTTTTTTATTTTCATTAATAAAAGTGTTTAGTATCAATTTGGCGGCATCTTTATCATCTTCCGCAAAAGCGATAAGGGAATGATAGCCATTCAATTCTGTTTCCGTTAATCCAAGATTGGAAGAAGTTTCAACTTCATTGTTTTGGGTGTTATATCCAAGACTATTTATAACAGAAAATAATAATTGTGAGGTAAAAGGCTTTGATAGAAAAGTTGTAAATCCAGCCTCTTGATAGGTTTTTATCGATACATCGGAGCGGGCAGATAGTGCGACAATTGGAATTTTCTTTGCTCCGGGAAATCTCGCGTTTCGAATCCGTTCAACCAATTCAAATCCGTTCATATCAGGCATTTGAATATCACAAAATACAATATCATACTTATTGTTTTGCAATAATTCTAATGATTTAAGAGAATTGTCACAAAGCATCGAATCGTAGCCTAATTGCTTCAACATCTCCGAATATACGTTCAGCAATACTTTGTCGTCATCAATAAATAATAATTTTAATTCGGATTTGCGTTCTTCAAAATTATTAGTTTGACTTTCCAATTTCGTAGCTTTTCCAAAGGATATTGGTATTTTCAACGTGAAAATGCTACCTTTCCCTAAGTCGGAACGCACTTCGATATAACCATCAAGAAGCTTCGCTATTTTCTGCGAAATATCAAGCCCTAAACCAAATCCTTCTATGCTTTGAACATCAGAATTACTGCTTCGTTCATATTGTCTAAATATCTTTTTCATATCCTCTTGAGATATCCCAATGCCAGTATCTTCAACAGAAACAACAAGCCATTGCTTTCCTTTTGCTTGTTCTGTCTGAGCATATATGTTGACATGACCTTCTTTCGTAAACTTCAGCGCGTTAGAAATCAGATTGTTGACAATTTGTTTGATTCTAAAAGGATCACTATTATATATTTGAGTGGAATCTAGCTTATTTGTCAGCTGTATTTTCAGAGATTTAGAATCCGCAGCCGGAATGAAACTCTGACAAATATCATTAATAAGCGTATATGGCGAAAAATTGATAGGATTGAGCGTATATTGTCCCAAATCTAATCTATGAGAATCCAATAAATTATTAACAAGCTCAATAATTTGTTCGGAAGATATCTGCATGTTTTGCAAGAAATATTTTTCTTTTTCCGGCAATTTGAGTTTTGACAAAATTTCAATAAACCCAATGATTGAACTTAAAGGAGCTTTAATATCATGAGAGATAGCTAACATCAACTGTTCTTTGTTTTTAAGTAAAGATTCGGTTTCAGTCTTTGATTGCTCAAGTTCTTTTCTATTCTGTATTTGCCGATCAATCAGGCGAAGTATTAAAGCTAAAAAAATGATCGAAATAATTATTGCCGCTAATGCTATGATATAGCCAATCCGAGCTGAATCAGCCAATACTTCTTTTTTCGAATCTTCAATTTCCTGCCTCGCTTTTTCATCTTTCGTTTTAAGACTTTCAAGAATATAGTTGATCTTGTTCAGTAATACTTCGTTGGTATGCAATAGATTATATTGTCTTATCGATAGTTTCGAAACCAATATTGAATAACGATGATTTCGCTCCGAAACATAATCCGTCATATATTGAGCTATCGTATCGGTAGTATATTTGACAGGAAGAATCGAATCCAGCATCTCCTTTTTTTGCACATAACTCAATGATACGGAATCTTTTGCATTTTTATTAAACAAATCGGATACTTTTTGTATAAAAGATTTTTTCTGCATGATTACGGTCGTCGAGTCCACTATTTGCATATCGCGAGCTCTAATAACGGATTCGATATTCGAAAGATCTTTTTGAGACAAAACCGTGATCATTTGCCGTTGCCGAGCAGGAAGCCTCATTATGGAGTCCATTAATGCAAGCATATTCTCCTCATTCCGCTGTTTGTGATCAAGCAAAAGCTCAACACTATCCAGTTTGTTTATATATAATGAATCTTTTGATCTCAGTTTAAGCATCAAAATATCAGTTTTCATTACTTGAATGAGGGAATCCTGCACATGCTTTTTATAAAAATTGCTTTGAGGGAACAGAAAACGCCCGTTGTTATCAGCCTCGTACAAGGTAGCCAAAACATTACTTACTGTAATAATTTCTCTGTTTCCTGTATCGGATTTTACTTCTGATATTTTTTGTAATTCGCCGTAGAGACTCAAAATGCCGATTCCTGCCAATACGATTAGCAGAGCATATCCTAGCAAGATCAACAACTTTGTTTTAAACTCTTGTTTTAATGCCATATCAAACTTAGTTTGTTATTTGTTAGGAAAGGATGTATTCGGGAACATTTTCCGGAGCGATGTATGTTTCTTGGGATAATAAAACCATTCTGCTTACTACGTTTTTTATTTCTCGGATATTTCCGGGCCACGAGTAATTTATCAAAACATCTAATGCTGGAGGTGTAAATCCGATAATTTTCCGATCGAATTCCATATTCGATCTTTCTAAAAAATGGTGTAAAAACAATGGAATATCTTCCTTACATTCTTTCAGACTCGGAACATATAGTAAAAACTCGCTGAGGCGATGGTATAAATCCAAACGAAATGAAGGATTTGGAGTAGCTATATCAATTTTTTCGTTTGTTGCAGCTATAATTCTTACATCAACGGCTATGTCTTTTTCGCTTCCAACCGGACGTATTTTTTTCTCTTGCAACACTCTTAACAATTGAACTTGGATGTCGGGCGATAAATTACCGATTTCATCAAGAAATATGGTTCCTCCATCAGCAGCAACAAAAAGACCTTGCTTTTTTGCTATCGCTCCGGTAAAGGAACCTTTTTCATGACCAAAGAAATCGCTTGCCGCCAATTCTCTTGATAAAACACCACAATCAACCGGAACAAAAGGTTTTGATGCCCGTTGACTTTTGTCATGTATCTGCTTGGCGATATTTTCTTTTCCAACTCCGCTTTCACCTAATATAAACACCGACATTCTGGTTGGAGCCACTAAGTCAACATATTCGTAGAGTTGTTTGTAGAGCGGCGAATGACCTTTGATGATGATTTCCTCAGCAACAGGATGTTCCGTTTCGGTGGGTTCTGCTTCAGATTCCAAAGATACAGAAGAGCTTTCTTTCTTTTTTTTGACTGCGTTTTTTACTTGTTCCTGTGCAGCACATATTTTAGCATACAATTCATCCGGATTTAGAGGCTTAGCCACATAATCGTAAGCACCCGATTTTATCGATTCGACAGCCGTATCAATATTTGCATAGCTGGTCATCATAATTACAATTACGGACTCGCTAATATCTTTTGTCCATTTCAAAAGATCAATTCCATCTCCATCAGGAAGACGAAGGTCGGATAAAATGATTTCAGGATTTTGTTTTTTTATTTTTTTCTTTGCTTCTTTAATGCTATTCGCAGAATCGACAGTAAAATTTTTCTTGCGCAACCATGTTTTTAGCATTAAGCTTAAAGTCAAGTCGTCTTCTACAATAAGTATTGAACTCATATTCTGTCTGTTTGTTTAGTTTGTCTTATAGGAAATCAAAAAAACGCAGCAAGTAATCTCCCATTAGTCCATATTAAGGTTTTCGGTTGAGTTAATCTGATTTTAAGGCAGATTCAATCCTGCAAAGATACTGTTTTTATTTTATTTGTTAAACAATAACTTTCTTACTTTTGTTTAGAGAAACTTTTTGTATTCAGACTTATAGATTCATTACTAAATAATCCCCTTCAACACATAGCTAGGATTGGGATAGATTAAAAATTCTTTTGTGTATTACTGGTTTTTCTATCGTTTTAAGAAAAACGATGTCGGGGATATGTCCAATGATTTATTGACTGTCGAACTTAATAAAGAGCGATTAATTATATTGTTGTTCTTCGAAATTAGAACTCCTGTCGTAAATGACAGTGTTTAATAATGTCTCTTGTTCTATGTTGGTAATTTTGCAATCTGCTCGTTGTTATTTATTATGTAGCTTTAAGATGAGTAAATTCGTAGATGAGTCGAAATCGTAAATTGTTTTTCATTCTCGAATATCGTTATAAATTTATTTCCCAAATACGATAATTTGTAGTACAAAAACGATTTAAGTATGCAGATATCTCTATAAATGTGGAAATTGACAAAGAAGAAACGTCTTATTCAATTTCAACTCTGTCGTCAAAGTGGAGAGTAATTGTAAATTGGTAAAATAAGATTTAGCCTCTATAGATAATTAATTATAGTACGGAAAGAATGATTTGAATGGATATGCTGAAGTGGTTTTTTTGTCAAACTTATAGTGTGAAATTTTCAAATTTTACAGAAGTAACTCTTGCCCTCGTTAGTCCATGTCTCAAAGCCTTTTTTTACTAGTAAGTCTATTATCGGAATCGGCTTAAAGGGCGCACTCAATTCCATAATTTCTCCTTCATCCAAACTTTCGGCATGACGGATAATTTCCTGCATCGGACTTGCACCTGAGTCAATTACAGGAGCTGCATCAAAGCGGATTTTGATCTTTACTTCGTCGAACCATGATGGGGGAGTGGTGCTTTCATTTTCGTTACCTTCTATGGAGACAGAATCCGCCACTTCAGCTAATCCGGCAGCTTGGCGTAAAGTCTGCACAAGTAACGCAGGAGAAATATCCGCTATTTTCGCGGCTTGTCCCAATGTGGCTATTCGTGCGACAGTTCGCCTGAGAACAGGATTTTGTAATTTTGCAAAAGCAGGCGACAATTCCAAAAGCTTTTTCTCCAAATCAGGATAAGCTTCCAAAAGAGCCGCCACTTTTGTGTTTAAGTCAATATTCATAAGGCGATTATTTTGCCGAATAAGATAACAAACGTTGATCGCCTTCCAATGCTCGCAGGTCGGTGATGTCTTGTGTTATTTCCACTACGCCCAAATATTCGTCGTCCTTTCCGCGAAGTGCAATGTAATCGATAAATACAAAACGTCCTTTGAAATTGGATATCCAGAACGAAGCTCTGTTTTCTTTTCCTTCTTTAAAATCATTGATTATTTGCTCCACAATATGCACGCTATGAGGTGGATGGCACATGCGCACATCACGTCCGATAATCGAACGGTTGCGCTCGAAT
>DAIOHI010000041.1:0-1196 GCA_036744815.1 Paludibacteraceae bacterium | reverse complement strand
GAGAAAAATTTCACTTTATCGTTTTTGTCCACAAAGGTAATATCCACCGGAAGCAGCAAAAATAAGGCTTCCAATTCTTTTGTATCGAAACTTCCCGACGAAAGTCGGATAGCATCTCCTTGCATGAAAACAGGCTCTTCAGAATCATTTGCCGTTTCGGGTTTCCATTCTATTTGTGGATCGTAGAGGCAAAAACCGAATTGAGGTGTTTCTTTGTAAATCTGATACCAATTTTCGTCCGCTAAGGCATCAAGGCACATCGGCAAAAGGATTTCTTCCTCTTTCATAATCATCCCTTCGATAGCATCAACAACTGGTTTCAGCACTAAAGGAAGTAGAGTTTCAAGTTCTTCTTTCGTAATATTGTTTTCACGAAGCGACTCGTGCGCAGCTTTCAATAAAGCACGAGTTTCGTCGTGTTTGCCCCACATCACTTTCGGAGGTCCCGTAATTCCGGCTTTTTCCATAAAAGGAAAGAGCAGATATTCTTTTCGTAGATAATGTTTATCTACGTCCGACAATTCGTTGAACAAGCCACGAAGCTGCAAAACATAATCCGCAACATCCTCATTTTTTAACGACATAAATCGGGAGAACAAAGTATCGATTTTATCTAAACGAGCTTCTAAGGCTCTGTTCTCTTGTTTGAAAGTATGCACGGGATGTCCTTCGGGGACTTTCTTCTCCGACGATGTATCAATATGTCCGTCAAGAACAGCCGTGTGGATATCACACAAGCGCAACACATCTTCCACGGGTAATCCTTCCGAGATTAATTCCTGTTCTACTGCCACAACGTCATCGTATGGAATTGATTGCAAAATCTCTGTTAATCGTTTTCGCACCAACTCAGGAGCTTCACCACGATGTAATTGCAGAATCAAATGCTTCAGCATTTCTTTTCGTTTTTCCGAATTGTTTATCACTTCACTCATGTTTCTAAGCTTTTATCATGGTTAATAACATTTTGAATCGTTCTACCGCTTGTAATGCGTGAGGAATGTTGGCGGGCATAATCACAATCTGACCTGTTTTTACAATATGAGGATTTCCTCCGATGCGAATTTCAGCTTCACCATCAAGGATTTGTACCAAAGCATCGAAAGGCGCAGTGTGTTCGCTCAGTCCTTGTCCTTTGTCGAAGGAAAATAGAGTTACGTTGCCCGCTTGGTTTTTTACTATTTGTTTACTAATAA
>DAIOHI010000040.1:3726-11967 GCA_036744815.1 Paludibacteraceae bacterium | reverse complement strand
CGTTGCAATTTCCCAACGATCATTTTCTCCATTTACAGCTTGTAGGCGGATTTAAAACATCTTACGAGGAAGATTATAAGCAAGTTGAAAGTCCAAATTACGATGATACCAACCGGATGTCAGTATTACCGGCGCTTATTGATACTAAGAAAAAATATAAAATACTGATCTCTGAGATGGATTTGTTTGACTATCCCGCCATGTTGTTAAAAGGTACGGGAAAAGGAATGAAAGCTGTATTCCCTAAAAATCCACTTATACAGGAAGATGCAGGAGACAGGAGTATGAATATCCTTAAAGAGGCGGATTATATAGCAAGCATTGATGGAAAACGTAATTTGCCCTGGCGTTACTTTGTTATTGTAGAAAACGATGGGGACATTGTTGAAAACACCATGCATGTAAAGCTGGCACCACAATCGAAGATAGAAAATACAGCATGGATACTACCCGGACAGACTGTATGGGATTGGTGGAATTATGCAATGCCTTACGGAGTTGATTTCAAAGCCGGACGCAATCAGGATACTTATAAATACTTTATTGATTTTGCATCTGAGAACAATATTCCCTACTCTTTGATTGACGAAGGCTGGGCAAAAAGCGGACACAATCCCTTTGAAACCAATCCAAGTGTAGATATGAAAGAGTTGATAAAATATGCCAATTCTAAAAATGTAAAGTTGATCCTTTGGCTTCCTTGGTTAGCTGCAGAAAACAATTTGGAGACACTGTTTAAAACTTACGCTGAATGGGGGGTCGCGGGTGTGAAGATTGATTTTATGGAGCGCAACGACCAATGGATGGTAAATTATTATGAGCGGGTAGCGAAAGAAGCTGCCACCAATAAGCAGATAGTGCTGTTTCATGGTTCATTCAAACCTGCCGGATTAGAGTTTGCTTATCCTAACGTCTTGTCGTATGAAGGAGTACGCGGTTTGGAATGGAAAGGTGCTGCGACAGCCGACAACGGCATGTTTCTTCCCTTTATGCGGAACGCCGTAGGACCGATGGATTACACTCCGGGTGCAATGGTAAGTTTACAGCCAGAGCAACATAATAATTTAGATATTCCATATTATCTATAGCAGTGGGAACGCGGGCACTTCAATTAGCACATTTTGTGATTTTTGAAAGCGGAATTCAAATGATTGCCGATAATCCGACACGCTACAAGAAAGAGCAAGAGTGTTTTGATTTTATCAAAGGCATTCCTGTTATTTGGGATGAAACAAGGGTATTGGAAGCCGAGGTTGGCGAATATCTTGTCGTAGCGAAGCGGAAAGGAGAAAAATGGTATATCGGTGCCATGACTAATAGCCGTATGCAAGAACGTTCTTTCAATTTGAAATTAGATTTCCTTCCCTCTGGAAAGAAATATCAGTTAATTTCTTTTGAAGATGGACTGAATGCCAATTATGTGGCGATGGATTATAAAAAGAGAGAAAAAAAGATTGATAGCGAAACTTCGATGCAAATAAAATTAGCTCGCAGTGGCGGTTGGGCAGCTCTGATTGATACAAAATAATATGAACTGATAAAGAATTGTTTTCGTCGCCTCTATTAATTAAGCATAATATAAATTAAGAAAATAAGGATTGAAATAAAATGAGAAAGTTTTTGGTACTGATTCTGTTTTTGCCTTTTTATGTATTTACGGCTAATGCTCAAAAAAGCATGGAGCTAACTTCGCCGAACGGAGAAATAAAATTACAGATAAATCTCTCGGAAAGAATATATTATAATATTTGGTGCAATAATGAACTATTACTTGAGAACTGTCACTTGCAATTGGTGTTGCAAGATGAAGTATTGGGAAAACAACCTAAGTTAAGTAAGACAAAGCGGGAGAAGATTTCTGAGTTGATTAATCCCTATGTTCCTCTAAAGTTCTCGACTGTGAAAAATGAGTACAACAAACTATTGCTTAGTTTTAAAGGAGGATATAGTGTTGAATTCAGAGCTTTTGATGAAGGTGTTGCTTACCGATTTATTACGGATAAAAGCGGAGAGGTTTTTGTGAAAAGCGAAGATTTTTTCATTCGCTTTCCGAATAATTACTTGGCTCATATACAGCAACCATACTCATTCAAAACGGCTTATGAGGAAGCTTATTCTCACATTGAAACAAAAAGTTTTGCCAATCAAGAACGCAATATGTGCACATTGCCGGTTTTGCTTGATACAAAAAAAGGTTATAAAATGCTGATTTCTGAATCTGATTTATCTGATTATCCTTGTATGTTTTTAAAAGGAAGTTCTGATAATGGCATGTACTCGATTTTTCCTAAAGTGCCTCTTAAATTTGGAGAAGATGGCGATAGAAGTCTTAAAATATTGGAAGAGGCAGATTATATAGCCAAAACAATAGGTAAACGTTCTTATCCTTGGCGTTATTTTGTATTGACAAAAGATGATAAGCAACTTGTAGAAAATACAATGACATTGAAACTCGCTTCGCCAAACGAAATAAAAAATCCGCAATGGATCATTCCTGGACAAGTAAGTTGGGAGTGGTGGAATGATGCTTCGCCTTACGGTCCGGATGTGAATTTTGTTTCAGGCTACAACCTCGAAACTTATAAATATTATATTGATTTTGCTTCAAAATTTGGAATGGAATATATTCTTATGGACGAAGGTTGGGCAGAAACTACACGCGATCCTTATACGCCTAATCCGAAAGTAGATGTACATGAGATTATTCGTTACGGAAAAGAGAAAAATGTAGGCATTTTACTTTGGTTAACTTGGCTAGCGGTAGAAAATAACTTCGATTTATTCAAAACATTTGCTGAATGGGGAGTAAAAGGAGTCAAAATAGACTTTATGGATAGGAGTGACCAATGGATGGTAAACTATTACGAACGAGTAGCGAAAGAGGCTGCCAAATATAATCTGCTTGTCAATTTTCACGGTTCATTTAAACCAGCCGGCTTGGAATATAAATATCCAAATGTGATCTCATACGAAGGTGTTCGCGGCTTGGAACAAGGAGGAGGATGTTTTCCGCACAACACGATTTTTCTTCCTTTTATTCGTAATGCGGTGGGACCTATGGATTTTACGCCCGGAGCAATGATTAATATGCAACCCGATGTTTATAGTGCACAACGTCCAAACAATGCAGGGATAGGAACTCGTGTCAATCAAATGGCTATGTTTGTTTTGTTTGAGAGCGGCTTGCAAATGTTAGCGGACAACCCCACAATGTATTACCGCAATTACGAATGTACCGAATTTATAACGCAAGTACCCACCACTTGGGACGAAACAGTAGTCTTAGACGCAAAATTGGGAGAATATCTCATCGTGGCTAAGCGTAAGGGAGAAAAATGGTTTATCGGAGCAATGACTGGTGTAGGCGATGAACGGACTTTTGAAATAACATTGGATTTTTTGAAAAATAAAGATTCGTATCATATGGTTTCATTTGAAGATGGAATAAATGCAGGACGTCAAGCGATGGATTATCGCCGAAAGGAATCTGTTATAAAACCGGGAGAGAAGTTAAGTATTAAGATAGCGAGAAATGGTGGCTGGGCAGCGGTGTTAGAGTGAAGGCTCATACTGTATTACAAAAAATATTGATAACGAATCTTTAATAGGAAGTTAATAAAAAATGGTTGATTCCTCACAGGTAAACAGAATAAAAAGCAGAAATTGTAAACTTAAAAATTAAACAATAACTCTCAGAATAAAGTGAGTTTGAGAGCGGTTTTATTAAATATATGAAAAGAAGATTAGCCACTTTTACGTTTTTATTCTCTGCTATTATATTGGCAACAATAACAGCAGAAAATAGTTATCAGCGATTAAATCTTATTTATATCGGTAATAGCATAACTGCTGGAGCTGGTGTAAAAACGGCACCACCCGCACTTTCGGCAAATAAACTAGAAAACGAAGGTTATAGTGTCCGTTATGTTAATTGTGGAGTTGGAGGAAGTACTACTGTTGATTGGCTCCCTCAAACGGGATCATTATTTCCGAATGCACTTAACGCCGCAGCTTCTTTAGATGGAACAAATGCGCAGCTTGTTTTCTCTATCATGCTTGGAACTAATGACAGCGCTATACAAGGACCTAACGGAGCGCCGGTTTCTGCAACGAAATACAAGCAAAATTTAAAATCTATTATTGATGGGTTACGTGAAAAACATCCCGATTGTAAGATCATATTGAACCGTCCGTTATGGTACAGTCCCAACACACATAATAGTTCAACTTATCTTCAGGAAGGATTGAATAGACTTCAAACTTATTTTCCTCAAATCGAAGCATTAATTCAGGAAAATTCCGATTATATTTTTGAAGGCGACACTGACGCATATGCCTTTTTTGAAACAAATCATTTGCCATACTTTCAGGCAGAAACCGGAAATTCGGGAATATTCTATCTACATCCTAACCAAAGTGGAGCCGATAAATTAGCCGATTATTGGGTAACAGGCATAAACAAACATATTGCCAACTGGGGGATTAAAAAATCAATTGGTAAAAAGAAAGTAGCCTGCATTGGTAATAGTATAACCGAAAATTACGACTTACTTGGTAAAGATAAATACCCAAGCATCCTTCAGCGATTTATAGGTTTTGATAATTATGAAGTTAAAAATTTTGGGCTTGGTGGACGTACAATGTTGTCCAAAGGTGACGCGCCGTATAAAAACGAGGGAACTTATCAAGATGTTTTGAATTGGAAACCAGATATTGTTATTATAAAATTAGGGACTAACGATGCGAAACCGTACAATTGGGTATACAAAAACGAATTTCAACAAGATTATATCAATTTTATCAATTCATTTAAAGCGCTCTCAAACAAGCCTGAAATATACATTTGCTATCCTATTCCGGCATTTCAGAACAATTGGCTTTTAATTGACGACGAAAAAACTATTGTCAAAGAAATGATTCCAATGATTGATAATGCAGCCCAAGCAACAGGGGTTACGGTAATTGACCTCCACACACCATTTATTGATAAGGCTTTTATGACTTATGATCTGATACATCCTAATTTCTTCGGTACAAACTTAATGGCGCAAATCATTGGAAATACAATCTGTCCCGAATGTAATATTGTATTGCCCGAAGATTTCTATACACGGGTAGCAGACTTCGATTTCACCGATAAAGCAGAAGAATTTACCTCCTCAGTTGCTTCTGCCGAAATACGAAGATTAATCAATAATAATCCGTTAGATGGTATAAAAGAGGCTTTTTCAGGCGAGATGTGGTTTGCTGTAAAGTTACCCCTTTATACAAAAATAACAGGTTATGCTCTAACATCCTCGAAAACAGATGCAAGTAATATGCCAAAATCATGGATATTGCAAGCCTCGCTTACCGGCAATGCGTGGATAAACATTGACATGCGAGAGAATATTCAATTCAATCCGCTGCAAACTCAGATATTTGAAATAGAAGGAGAATATCCTAATTATAAGTATTTCAGAATTTTGATAAAAGAAAATCACGGGGGAGATTATTTAGAGTTAAACGAGTGGCAATTGCTTGGTTTCGAAAACACCTTTGAAAACGACATAACCAGTAATGGGGGAACAATAACAGGACAATATATCGGCTATCCTGGTGAGTATGTTGAAAATTTGATAGATAAAAAACGCGATACTAAGTATTGCGTCGTGAATAAAGGTCCATCTTGGATACAATATAATTCTCCTGAGGCGGTAAAAATAAACAGGTATAAAATAGCTTCATGTGTAGATATTTTTAATCGTAATCTGAAATCGTGGCAATTGTTAGGATCTAATGATAACGTCAATTGGGATGTATTAGACGAGCGGAACGATCAGGACTTTATTGCTAAATACCATACGGTAGAATTTCCTGCTAACATCAATAAAGCATATAAACATTTTAGATTAAATATAACCGAAATCTATACAGGAACTACATTTCAGTTTGCCGAATGGCAACTTTTCGAAGGAGAGCCTGTCACATCGAATAGCAACGTGAAGTTAGAAGCTAATGTTTTTGTAAAAGATGGGAAGCTTTGTGTCAACGCAAATGAAAGCCTGAAATATGAAGTGTTTAATATGTCTGGCTATAAAGTGAAAAGTGGTGTTGTTAATGTGGGAGAAACTACAATCGCTAATGTTGTATCAGGAATATATCTTGTCAAGTTATTTTCCGCACGAGATAGTCAAATATTTAAAATGGTTATATAAAGCTAATTGCTAGGAGTATTATCAATAATCTATGAAATTATGACTAATAGAAAAATAGAGATTATGAAAAAAATAATAGTATTCTTTCTGCTTGCCATTCCCTTTATAGTAGATGCTAACGGAACAATAACATCCATCAATATTTTGGGAGGAAGTAGCATTGTTTCTTGTGGAGGAAGCTTGCAATATACAGTTACTATAGCACCGACAGATGCACAGTATTCATCTATTGCATGGTCCGTAAATAACAACGATCTTGCTTATATTACGGAAACAGGAACACTCTATGCTAAAGCGAATGGTACGCTTACCGTTGCAGCTACTGTCACGGTTGATGATGCAACTACACTAACAGCAACTAAAGAAGTGGTATTAAGTGGTCAGAATATTAGTGATTATTCACTTGCAGTTATGGGCTCTTCTGTACCTGCGGGATCAGGTGCGGAATCAGGAAAAGGCTATGCACAACTGTATCAAAAGTATTTAGAGAATAATGCGGAAAATACATGGAGAATTCGCAATATTTCTATCGGTGGAAATACCACGACTGATGTAACCAATCGTTGGGACAAAGATTTTTTGCCCACTTGCAGCCGCTATATTTACTATGGACTTTCGCTCGGTAACGAAGGAATTCATGAAAAAGGGGAAGTCGCGTTTAATAGTTACCGAGACAATATGCTAAAACTTATTGATAGAGCGCGGGAAGCAGGGCGTATTCCGTTAGTTGGGAATAATTATCCGCGTAGCGATTTTAACTCCACAGATTACAATTATCTTAAACAGCTTAATCTGCTGATGCATGAATGGGATGTGCCAAGTGTCAATTTGTTGGGAGCTATAGATAACGGAGCTGGACGATGGGCTTCAGGTTATATTGCCGATAACGCACATCCTAACACAGTGGGACATGCCGAAATGTTTTACGCATTTGTTCCCTCATTACTCGATGCTTTAGTAATAAAGAAATCGCAACCTAGGCGCATAGAGAATACATCCTTAAATTTGACGAAAACTTCAACTATGCAACGAATTACATTTACACCCGAAAATGTGTTGCATTCTTTTACCTTGACCTTCAGCTTTAAAACTACAGGTGAAGGTACGCTTGCCTCTTTTGTTACTTTAGAGAACGACAGCGCATTTTTAAAAATAAATGAATCGGGTAAACTTACTTACGATACATACTCAACAACCATAAAGAGAACTTCTGTTAATGCAGTGAATGATGGACAATGGCATACCGTTAGTTTAACACATTATTATGCATGGGGAAAAACAATGTTCTATTTGGACGGAATACAAGTGAATTATACTCCGTTATCCGAAAAAAATATCCCTGTTAAGTTTTACCTTAACGCTTTTGACGATGCACCGCAAATGATTGAATATCGTGAGTTGTTTCTCCATCGCGCAGGAATGTTTACCGAAGAAATTAGAGCTCTGCATCAAGGAAAAATGCTAAAATCAAGCCTCGAGATTTATGCGCCTTTAGATGACAAATCTGAGGCGAATGAGAAACTACAAAACTATGCACAAAGTCTGAACACGATTCGTTTGGAAGAAAAATTAATAAGTGACGTGAAAGAGCATGTTGCGGGAACACATTTTAAAGACAAATATATTTTTTCGCTTACAGGACAGTTAATGCCTTATATTCCTGCATTGGAAAATCTGCCGCCTGAAAAACAACTACCAAAGGGCGTGTATATTGTACAGCAAACCGATGGTAAACAAATTTTTTCTAAAAAAATAATAGTAAAATAAATATGAAAAAGCATAGCTATATATTGTTGGTTATTATAATTTTTTCCGCTTGTAAAAATCAGATATGCTCTAATTACGATTATCAACGGGCAGATGAAACATTCCAAGTAATATACGAGCACTATGGAGTTGAAGGTGAAAGTCTTCTTCGCGAATTTTTTCCTTTTAATAAAGAACACGAGATAACTTATTTGGCTAATGAGGAACAAATTCAAAATAGCAATCCATATTCCTATTTATGGCCCTATTCTGGGACATTATCTGTTATAACGGCTTT
>DAIOHI010000040.1:0-3706 GCA_036744815.1 Paludibacteraceae bacterium | reverse complement strand
ATAATGTTGAAAAAAAGAATGAATATCTGACTTTTTTAGAGAATAAAATACTTCCGGGACTTGATATGTATTATGATATGAAAAGACAACCTGATGCTTATGCCTCGTATATCAATACGGCACCTTTGTCTGATCGATTTTATGATGACAATATTTGGATAGGAATTGATTTTGTCGAATTGTTTCTGCTGACGAAAGATAAAAGATATTTAGATAGAGCGGAACTAATTTGGAAATTTATAGAAAGTGGTAATGATAGTGTCTTGGGAGGAGGGATTTATTGGTGCGAACAAAAAAAAATCAGTAAAAACACCTGTTCTAATGCGCCTGCTGTAGTTTTTGCTCTGAAATTGTATGAGGCGACAAAAAATGAGGCATATATAGAACAAGGAAAAAAGCTTTATACATGGACAAAAAATAATCTGCAAGATACAATCGACTATTTGTACTACGATAATATAAAGTTAGATGGGAGTATCGGAAAAACGAAATATGCTTACAATAGCGGACAAATGATGCAAGCCGGTGCTTTGCTATATAAATTGACAAAGCAGGATGAATACCTTACAGAAGTGCGAAAGATAGCGGCATCATGCTATGAGTTTTTCTTCAATGGCTTCCAAACAGAAGGGCGAGAATCTTTTAAACTATTGAAAAAAGGAGATGTCTGGTTTACAGCTATAATGTTTCGTGGTTTTATCGAATTGTATCATATTGATAAAGATAAAGAATACATCACGGCGTTTCAAAAAAACTTAGATTATGCATGGAAATATATGCGTGATGAAAATGGATTGTTTAACAGCGATTGGAGTGGACAGACGAAAGATAAGTCGAAATGGTTGTTATCTCAACTTGCCATGACTGAAATGTATGCGCGAATTTCACTTGTTGATTTAGAACGTAATTGAGGAACTTCCTATTGGTGTCGTTATTTTATATAAAATATAATTCAAAATTTATTAGCCGATTTTATCGGTTGACAAATATCAAAAACACTATTATTAACAAATTAATTCTACTACTTTATGAAAAAGAATTTTATCTCGAAGAAGGTCTTTAGCTTACTTGCAATAGGAGTTTTGCTTACGAGCTACAGTTTTGCACAAACCAATATCGTGATTGAGGCAGAAGATGCCGATGTATTTCATTTCGCCACGATTTCTGACCGTTCAGGCTTTTCTAGTACAAAAGGTGTTGATATGAGAAGCGCTAACAATGGTTATGTGCGGTATGATGTAAATGTTCCCACAGAAGGAACTTATAATATAGACATAGCTTATGCTACTATGCAAATCCGTTTGTGCTATTTGAGAGTAAATAACCAAAAGCCGAGCTTACTCGTTTTTGATGACTTTACAACGGATTGGAATATTTCTGACAAAAGCAAAAGTGTGCTTGTTTATCTTGAAGCAGGAAATAATATACTTGAGCTCGGAGCCTATGAATATGGGACAATGCAGTATGCACCAGTTATTGATAAATTGACAATTACAAACAGTGCGGAAACTATCTGCCAACCAACCAACCGCATTACTCCTATTGTAGTAGAAGCCGAAAGCAATAATACTAGTTTGAAAACTGGAAATGCGACGGAAGTAGTTGCTTTTAATGGCTTTGCAAGTGGTAGCGGTGCGAAAGTAGGCGATGGAGAACAAAACCGAGGTTCACTCACTTATGAAAACATATCTGTTCCAGAAGCAGGAACATACGATATTACTTGGTATTATGCAAGTATGCAAACACGTGGTTTGTATATTAAGGTAAACAACCAAAAACCGATAAAGTCGGTCATGCTTGAAACTTCAAATTCATGGGGAGATAGTACGCCTGCCGATGTTGCAGGTGAAAACGGAGAAAATGCACATTCTTCTGATGCTCCTCGTACATTGTCAAAAACCGAACAGATTTATCTTGAGGCAGGAAACAATACCATCGTCTTGGCGAGTTTATCAGATCCTTTGGCGGATAATGGTCCTAATCTCGATCGATTTGTGATTAAATCTTCTCCGAAAATTGTTGCCAAAAAACCAGAATTATTTAAGGCTTACGCTAGTGATTACACAGATATCCGCATACGTACAATCGAATCGGTTGCAACTTCGGATGAGAATCTAAAACGTCTTTTCGATAATAATGAAAACACCTTCTACGCTTCTGCTGTACCTGTGCAAATTGAAATAGAATTGCCATATCCTGTGATTGTTCAGTCTTACGGACTTGCTGTTGGCGAAAGTTACGATGCCACTAATGTTACTATTGAACGTTGGCACAATGAAAACTGGTTAACAATAAGCGAAGCGACAGAGCTTAGAAGCCCAAATAACGGACAGAACGATGTTACACAACCCGAAGTTAGCACGGGGGCGATGCGGGAATACACCACTTGGCTCGGAACAAACAACAAAGATCGTGCAGGTACGAAATACCGTATTTCTTTTGCCGGTAGCAATATCTCGGTGGGAGAATTTCAAATAAACGGCTTCCCTTATGCCGGTCCCGACGATTATTATTTCCCGATCGACTTAACCCGCGATGTCAATGCTAATTTGCTTGGTGCTTGGTCATGGGATCAGAAAGGATGGGGTGCTGATACAAATACAGGGATAGGTTCCGAGGGTGTCGTTTTTTTGTGGGATAGGCAAGTTGGAAGTCGCTGGACAGCAGAATCTGGCAAAGCTTATGTCGAATTTAATTTCAATACAGCCACGCAGATAAACTCCTACTCTATTATAACGAGAGAAGGAGCAGGAGATCGTGGTCGTAATCCGAGAAACTGGACTTTGCGCGGTTACACAAGTGATAGTGATAATACAGGAGTAGAACTTGATTTTCAATATGGTGTTGATTGGAATCGTCTGCAAGAGACAAAGAGTGTAGATAGGAATCAGAATATGATTTTTGTAATTGCTAATCCTGGTACATATAAGAGATATAGAATTAACTTTACGCAAAGTTTAAATAGTAGTGGTAATGTTCATGCGAAAGAGATTCAGTTTCTCGCCAATGTTGCTCCTGTCGATAAATATCCAACGGTTGTTACACTTGCCGCAAGTGATATTGAGGATGCTTCGGCACAATTGAATAGCACTCTCACCACTCGTGCTGACGTTATCGTTGAAGAGGGTTACAAGTGGCGTAACAAAACTACTGCAGGTGGATGGAATGTTTCTACCGATGGTGTCCTGACAAGTTTAACAGCTGCAACAATTTACGAATTTTATGCTTATGCAGTCACAGAAGAAGGACATTCTTTCATAGGAGAAGTACTAGAGTTTATAACAAACACAGCTACGTCTGTTTCTGAGGCTAAAAAAGTGGCTGCGAAAATTTATACTCAAGACAAAAAAATAGTTGTTATTCCTAATGTTGAAAATGCAAAAATAATGGTTTTCAATACAATTGGGCAAATACTCTATCTTGATAGAGTAAAGGATAAATTTGAAATCACCGTTTCCAGAGGTATCTATATTGTACAAGTAGATGGTATCATGGAAAAAGTAATTGTTGAGTAATACTTTACTGAGAGTCTATTGGAGCAGGGAGTTTAAGCCCCTGATCCAATAGATTTTTATTATATATATCATATTTATTAACTAAAATTACATGATAGAAACCAGGACATATTCCATGAAAGCAAGAACCAGATTGTTCCGAAACATTTTTATTGTAGCAGGGTTATTTAGCACTGTTTTATTCGCCCAGT
>DAIOHI010000039.1:0-12024 GCA_036744815.1 Paludibacteraceae bacterium | reverse complement strand
ATAATTCAACCGTTATTTCTTTGTTTTTCTTATGCGTATTTATCACGTTAGCAATGCGGTCGTGTATTTCATGAATACTTCCACTGCCTTTTACTGACACATATTTGTCTCTTTCTTTAAAAAAAACACTTACGGGCTCGGTTTTTTCGTGATATACGTTCAGGCGTTTTTTTATCGTTTCTATGTTGTCGTCGCTGCGTCCCGAGGTTTCTCCGCGTTTGAGCAGGCGGTTTACCAATTCTTCCTCATCCACTTCGATATCAATCAAAACCGCTACTTCTTCATTTCGTTCTTCAAACAATTTTTCGAGCGATTCGGCTTGTGCTACCGTGCGTGGAAAGCCATCCAAGATAAGACCTTCGTATTTACCTTCAATCTTTTCTATTTCTTTACTCAAAATCTCAACAATCATTTCGTCGGGCACCAATTGTCCCTGCGAAATAAGCTGGTCGGCAAGGATTCCTGCCGGAGTTTTTTTAGCAATCTCTTCTCTTAACAAATCTCCTGTCGATAAATGTTTAAATTTAAACTTATCTACAATAAGATCGCTTTGTGTGCCCTTTCCGGATCCCGGAGCACCGCAAATAATTACATTTAACATGCTGTTATAAAAAATCTAAACCTAAAAACTAACTTTTATACCTGGAAAATCTTATTCTGCTACCACCGTATATATATCGCACAAATTGCGTCCATATCCGTCGTAATCCAATCCGTAACCTACGATAAAATCGTTCGGAATTTTTATGGCAACATAATCCACCTGAATATCGCGTTGCAAAGCTGCCGGTTTTTGCAGGAAGGTAGCAACCTTAATGCTTTTAGCACCTTTGTTTTTGAGCGAAGCCAAAATACGTTCCATAGTAATTCCCGTGTCGATAATGTCTTCTACAACCACTACATTGCGATCAACAACACTTTCGTTCAAACCGATAATTTCCTTTACATCGCCGGTGGTCAAAAGCCCTTCGTAGGACGATAGTTTGATGAATGTAATTTGACTGGGAACATGTACTTTCTTCATCAAATCGGCGGCAAACATAAATGCTCCGTTCAATACACATATAAAAAGAGGATTTTTGCCTTCCATATCATTGTCGATAGCTTGCGCTACTTTTCCTACTGCTTCCTGTATGTCTTTTTCAGGAATGGATAATGAGAACATCTTGTCTTTAATCTGTATTGTTGGCTTCATAAGCATTTTGTTTTATTGAAAAATAAGGGGTATGATTAAGGCTGTTGGAAAAGATGTACAAAATTAAAAAAAAATCGGAATTATCCTACATATTTTAATGTTAACTTGTAGCTGCTTGTTTAAAATTCAGTATAACATTTTGTCTGAAAGACAGTATTTCCATAACCGCAGATAAGCGAAGCGCAGTTTGCGGTAAAAGCAAATAATAAAAATTGCCTGTAAGGCAACACTTAGAGATGTTCTATCTTTCAGATAGTAGTTTCTTTCTATGTTTTATACCGTTGGTTACTAACCAACGGTTATGAAAATTGAGCTTTTCAAGCTATTCTAAATGAATTTATCATAAAAAAAGTCTACAAACCGCGTACGATTTGTAGACTTTTAGTCTCTCTCCAATGCTAAATAAGAAGCATCGAAAAGATAAGCAGCGTCTTTATTTCAGTAGTTTATCTACTTTATCCCAGTTTACAACATTCCAAAAATCATTTATATAAGCTGCTCTTCGCGATTGATGTTTCAGGTAATAGGCATGTTCCCAAACATCCAGTGCGAGAATGGGTTGTACGTTGCCAAGTACCGATTTCATCAAGGGATTATCTTGATTTGCAGTGGATAGAATCGAAAGTTTTCCGTCGGGCGACTGAACAAGCCATGCCCATCCCGAGCCAAAACGTCCGGTAGCTGCTTTTGCAAATTGTTCTTTAAAATCATTGACGCTTCCGAAATTTTTAATCAAAGCGTTTTCTGTCTTTTTCGATATTTTGCTAGTTCCTGCCGGAGCAAGCAATTCCCAAAACAGCGAGTGATTATAGTGTCCACCTCCATTGTTGCGAACAGCGCTTTGGATATCTGCCGGCAGACTTTCGATACTTTCTTGCAGCTCGATTAAACTTTTCGACTGCCATTCGGGATATTTCTCCAGAGCTTTGTTCAAGTTGTTTACGTAAGCCGCATGATGATTTTGATGATGAATACGCATGGTAACACTGTCTATATAAGGTTCCAACGCTGTATATTTATAAGGAAGAAGGGGAAGGCTGTGTTGTGCAAAAGCTCCCGTTGTTAATATAAATGTCGCTAACAAAGAAAAAATAATACCTTTCATATTGTTTGATTTTTATGGATAAAATTACTTGTTTTCTTTCTATAACAATTCGAATAAGGCTATTGTTTTCCGTCCAAAAGTAGAGGGGCGAAATATCCTTATAGAAAAAGTTTATCGAATGCTTGAGTAGTAAAATTGTAAGTGAATTATCAGGGTTGCCTCATTTATTCTGGATAATTCCTTAGGATAATCAGCTATTTCGGATTGGAAAAGTTAAAACTGCCGAGCTTCTTTAATACTTCCGGGCGGCTTAGTTAAATCTGCCGGGCTTCTTTAACATTTCCGCGCGGATTAGTTAAAGCGGCTGAGCTTCTTTAACATTTCCGAGCGATTTGATTAAAAAGGCTGGGGTATTTTAACAATGCTGTGTGGTTTAGTCGAATAAGCCGAGTATATTTGGACATTGCTCGGCTGCGCGAAACATTTAGCCAAAGATATATGTAAGTTTTCGCTATGAAAAAGCTTTTCTGCCAATGGAGAATCCTGTTTTCGCTGCGTCGGGAGGAATTTATCTGTCGCAAACTACATCCATTCGTACTGCATTTCGTCGAGTAGGAAGGGAATTTCTGCGGCATCCAATCCGTTTGTGACAAGCAGTTGTTTGTCCGAAAGAATAAGCTCGGCAAACACGTCCCAATTGCGATCATGCGCTTCCCAACTTCTTTTGTAGAAGGACAAAGCCTCCTTCAATTTCCCTTGACAGCAAGCAATATGTCCGGCTTGGAGCAAGTCCGATCCCGTGGGCGAATGCAGAAGTTTTTCGGAGTAGTATTCCGCTTGCGCTAAATTTCCGGCAAGCAATGACGCCCCGACTATGGCGCGCCAAACTTTCGCATTGCCGGACGATTCGGTATCCAATTTGTGATAAATGCCAAAAGCCTCCTTATATTTGCCTAATTCCACATAGCAGCGGGCGGCGTTCATTTGCGTGTTTGTTTGATTCGGCTTCAAAAAATCGGCATGGATATAATATTCCAAAGCTTTTTCCAAATTACCAACCAAACGATAACACAAAGCCATTTTGCGAACCGTCCATATTTCGTCGGGTTGTATCAAATCGGCTCTCGAATAAGCGTCCAGCGCCTTGTCGATTTGCGAAGTTTTTTGATAAGCATAGCCCATTTTCTGATAGAGCAAGGCACTCGGCTCGCCTTCTTTCGACAATTCTTCGAGTAAATCGAGAGCTTGTTCGTATAGTTTTTTCGAGAAATAATATTCCGCCGTACTCTTTTTTATCGCGCTGTTTGTTGACAAAATGTCGAACAAGTAGGAGCGATGCATTACAAGCGACGAAGCGAACATATTGCTGAAATCGCCTCGATGGATATTCAGTTTGAAAAAGCGATATAAGTCCTGAATGTATTGTTTCGACAGGTTTTTTCGCGTTTTATCGGGATTCAGCAATGCTTCATCTTTGCTTAATTCTTCAAGTTGTTCGGCTTCGGCACTGAAAGATTGCTTCACCATGTTGCGCTGAGATTCGGGCATCTGCAAAATGCTTAGGCAAAAGGAGTATTTGTCCGAATTACAAATAACGGTGCTGTTCATAAAGGCTGAAAGCGTTGATTTTTCGCTTATCGAAAACAATTCGTTCACTTCAGAATGGCAGCTGTCGAAGGGTAAAAACCAGTTGGATAGCTCGGAAAAGAAGGGAAAGTTCTTCAGCATCGAAAAGGTGCTCATATAAATATCCGCTCCTTCCATCTGCAAATCGTTCAATTCTTGCAGCTTATCCGAAATTCCGCTTTCGTTTAGCAGTTCTTGCCACTCCGGATTTTCTTCTTCCCAGTCCTCCGAGTTCACGACATTCTCCCAATCTTTTTTATCTTTAAACTTGGGCGATATTTTTATGATTTCGGGCAGAATTTCGTCCTGCATTTTCTTCGAAATCTTTTCAGTTTCCGAAGTTCCGATAATTTGAATAATGATGTTTTGAAAGCTTTCGGCTATATGATTATCGTCGGCTAAAAGCACCAAACGGTTGCGAATAGCCGGGAAATAAGGAAGAATCTGATTGTACTTTGTCAGAATAAAACAAGCGCCCACAGTAGCTCGCTGGCTCACTTGAGCGTCGGAAGATTGGATGGCTTCAAATATCAAGGAGAGCTTGCTTTCGTCGAACATCCGCCATAGATTCAAGGTAATAGCCGAAACTAAAAGGCATTTTTCCAAGTTTCCTTGGTAGGCTGGCGATAAAATTTCTTCGGCAATTGCTCTTTCCTCCGACGAATAATCTGTTTTCAACCAAAAAGAGGAAAACAGGACGGGGAATTCCGCTTCGTATTGATAGCGGAGTCGTTTCAATTCTTCTTTATGCTCCTCAGGGGAGTCCGTCAGCAATGCCGTTTGTTGATGGAAATTGGATAGAATTGCAAAAATTTCTTTGACCGATTTCTGCGTTCCGTGTGTGAAATAGCGTTTGGCGCTGTATTCGTAGTTCGAGGAGTTGTTGGTCAGCAATTCTTCCCTCAGCTCGCTTACCAAAACAAACAATCTTGATATAAGTCGATTGTAAACGGTTTTTCGTTGAGGATCTTCCACTCCGTTTACATAGTATTGTAAAAGGTAGCGGTAGTTTTGCTGCAACTCGTTGTAGAGGTCGGTATAAGCACCAATTTGTAGCAGATTGGTTAATAAACCCAGTTCATCGAAAGCTTTTTTCAACTGTCCGTTGATAAGCGATCGAGATATTGATTTATAAC
The DNA here is from genome assembly GCA_036744815.1 of Paludibacteraceae bacterium. GTDB lineage: Bacteria > Bacteroidota > Bacteroidia > Bacteroidales > Paludibacteraceae > H1. The sequence goes on along the minus strand of DAIOHI010000039.1, from coordinate 7,022 downwards.
TTGTGTGTATTTGCGATGCATTCATAAACTTTACTTGTCCGTTTATAATTTATCGTTTTTATTTGTTTTAGTTTAAAAATTAACAGCGCTAAGCTGCATGTTTAGAAAAGAAAATCTTGTGAATTTTGTAAATTCTGTCTGATCAATTCCTTATATTTCCCCGTCTAAACTCAATATAGTAAATATTCAAACTATAAATTCTTAAATTTTGAACTATAAATTATAAACTAATTTCTATCCCATCTTACTGATTCTTTTCAGCCTTTCTTCATCAATTATTTTAAGCTTTCGCCCGTCCATCGCAATTATTTGTTCCGATACAAAGTTAGCTAAAGTACGAATGGCGTTCGACGTTGTCATATTCGAAAGGTTTGCTAAATCCTCGCGCGACAAGTAAATACTGATGGTGGCTCCATCTTCTTCCAGTCCGTAGTTTCTTCTTAACAGCAGCAGAGCTTCTGCAAGACGTCCTCGGATATGTTTCTGAGTTAAATTTACGGTTCGAGCGTCGGAATCGGCTAAGTCCTTTGCCAAATCCTCCAAATAAAAATAACAAAAAGCGTTGTTGTGGCGCAATATGGATAGGAAAAAATCGGCTTTGAGCATATAAATAACCGAAGGTTCGAATGCCATCACATTAGTGTTGTAATTCCCATCGGCAATAATCGCTCTATAACCGAAAGTATCGCCGGGTTTCAGCATTCGTATGATTTGAGATCGACTCCCAACACCTTCTTTATATACTTTTGCTTTTCCACTCGCTAAAATCATCATGTGCGTCGGAACTTCTCCTTCTGCATGTATTACCTCGTTTTTTTTAAAATAATGAACCGAATAATTGCTTCGAACAAATTGCCGTTCATCAGTAGTCAAATTGTCCCAAATTGGGAACACTTTCTCAATTGGATTAAGTTCTTCAATCTGTTTTTTTGCCATAATAAAATATTCCCATAGAAAACATGCTTTAAAACAAGAAAATGACAATACAAAAATAGTGAATTTTTTGTAAAATACATTAGGATAAGAAAAAAGGAGAGTTCTTAGCTAGATGGCACTGTTTTTGATATAATGATTGTAGTTCATTTTCTGTTTTTTTATAAATGGAATATGATATTAAGTCTGAAAAAAAATTAACTTTGCAATCATTTTCATTATATCCATGTATATAAAACCATATATTCACTTCAAAGGAAACCGCATGAAGGTTTCATCTTTTTTTAAAAGAGCAGCAATTGTTTTACTACTTCCTGTGTTTTGTTTTGCAAAATCGAATGCGGAGGAGCTTATTTTTAGCGATTCGGCGCAAATAAGTTTGCTGACTTGCTCGCCCGGCAAAATTGCCTACGAAAAATTTGGTCATACGGCTATTCGAGTTTGGGATCAATCAATGGGTATTGACGTGGTTTTTAATTATGGTTTGTTCTCTTTTTACACGAATAATTTCTATTATAAATTTGTTAAAGGCGAAACTGACTATATGCTCGGAGCAACAACAACCGATGCTTTTTTGCCCGAATATGCCCATCGAAATTCTTCCGTAACAGAGCAGGTGTTGAATCTGACCGCAAAGGAAAAAGAAAATTTGCTGCAAGCATTAATACTGAACTACCAACCGCAGAACCGAGTTTACCGTTATAATTTTGTTTACGATAATTGCTCCACACGACCGCGCGATCTGATTATGAATAGCGTTGATGGAGTTGTTATTTTTCCGAAAACAAATTCCGTTGACAAAACTTTCAGAGAATATATAGAAACTTATGTAGGATGGAATACTTGGTTGATGTTCGGTATTGATATCGTATTTGGCTCGGTGTCGGATGTATATGTAAACAAAATGACGACTATGTTCCTGCCCGAAATATTGATGGACGAATTCAAAGATGCCATAGTAGTTTTGCCTAACGATAGTGCGCATTATTTGGTAAAAGATGAAAATATCCTTGTGCATCAGAATGGAAAAAAAGTTTCGAAAGTGGAAGGAAATCTTTCCCCTTTGCTGCGTCCGATAGGTATTTCTACTTTATTTTTACTCTTGGGTATTTTGATAACCTATTGGGATTTAAAGAGAAAACGCCGGAATAAGATATTCAATTTCATATTGTTATTAGTTTCGGGGCTTACCGGACTTATCGCGTTCTATCTTGCGTTTTTCTCCTTACACCCGATGGTACAGAGCAACTACAACTTACTTTGGTTAAATCCTCTGAATATCGTAGCTGCTTTTATTATATGGTATCGTCCTTGGTATCGTGTGCTTTTCTATTATTTTATTATCTATATACTTATGCTTTTAGGCGCGCTTGCGGTTTTTGCCTTGAATGTGCAAAGCGTAAATGTCGCATTTATTCCACTGATTGTATTGCTAATAGTTCGTTCTATGCATTGGCTTATAAACAGAAGAAACTCGCAGTTTAAGATAAAGATAAAGAACTTATTAAAGAAAAGATCCGCTCCGAAATTCCATTAATCCATACTTTAGAAGTAAAGATTAAAATGATGTATGGGGTAGTTGTAAAAAGATAGAATTTAGCGGATATAAATTAGTATCTAAAAATTTTGTCCGAAAAAAACATAAACAGATGAAGAAAGTATTATTTGCGCTATTCTCAATTTTTTGTTTCATAGCTTGTGGCTCATCAGCTTCAAAAACACCCAAAGTAAGTGCGGAAAACGTCAAGGTTCCTCAGTTTTCATCCGATTCGGCATACAATTATGTGAAGGCGCAGGTTGATTTTGGAGCTCGTGTGCCAAATACGGAAGCTCATAAAATCTGCGCGGAATATTTGTCGGCAACATTAACTCAATTTGGAGCTCAGGTTATTGAACAGCGAGCTGTACTAACGGCTTTCGACGGAAGCAAACTGAATGCGGTAAATATAATCGGTTCATACAACGTAGATAAAAAGTCGCGTGTATTGCTTTGTGCTCATTGGGATTCGCGTCCTTGGTCGGATCACGATGCGGATGAAAGCAATTACAATAAAGCTGTTTTGGGAGCAAACGATGGAGCAAGCGGAGTAGGAGTTTTGCTCGAAATAGCTCGTTTGTTGGGCGAACAAGCTCCGGAAATAGGTATTGATATCGTGTTTTTTGACGCGGAAGATTACGGAGCTCCACAGCATGTAAGAACTTCTATGCAAGATTCATGGTGTTTGGGTTCGCAATATTGGGCGCGGAATCCGCATGTAAAAAATTATCGTGCCAAGTACGGTATCCTGCTTGATATGGTGGGAGCACCAGGAGCTACTTTCTATCGCGAACAAATATCAGAATACTTTGCAAAAAATATTGTTGACAATGTTTGGTCGAAAGCACAGGAACTTGGTTTCAGTAATTATTTTATCAATCAAAAAGGAAGTTCGATTACCGACGATCATTTGTATGTGAATCAAATAATTGGCATTCCCTGTATTGATATTATTCAAAGCGACCTTAATTCCGAAACCGGCTTCGGACACTATTGGCACACGGTAAACGATACGATGGAGAACATTGACAAAAACACGCTTTTTGCCGTTGGTACTACGTTGCTTCACATTATTTATAACGAAAAATAGGACACTTCGTAGAAGCATCCTATTTTAAAATATACGAAAAATTAATCAATATAATATACAATATCATCGACACAAACATATTGAGGCGTATTGATTCCAAAATCGCCTTTGTCGCTTGAATCAAAAGTGAATCCTAATTTGTTAACCTTACCCAAAGATGTAAGATCAACAGAAGTCCATTTTTCACAAATATATGACTTCCCATTACGAAAATCTGCCAAATAAAAATCGATAGTTCCGGTTTTTGTATTCTCCTTGGTATATCCGGTAATGCTTACTTTAAAATAATCGTTGTTAGTAAAACCACCTTCCTTAACATAAGGAGGTTCATTGCCATCGTTGCCATCTTTTATTGCAAGGTAGCTATAAGTAGAATTATTGATTTTCAGTTCTTTTAGTTCATAAGATGCGTCATTTGAGAAACTGCAAAAAGCTTCTTTCTGATAAGGAGGAGTGAAAATAACAAAATTGCTTCCCGAAGATGCAGCATCAGCATAAACACTAAATTGATTTAAAAAGCCGGCTGTTGTTTTGTCTGTTTTCGCAGAGCAAGCAAAGCCACCGTAATAATCTGAAAAGAAACAATCGAAATCCATTCCTTTGCTTGTGAAAGATGAATCGCTTTTTGTCCCATCACTAAGCTTTACATCTTCGAAATCAATTGTCTTTGTAGCTCTTGGTTCGTCCTTTTCGCAAGCGGTAAAAAGAAATGCTGCAATAATTAACGTAGAAAATAAAAGATTTTTTTTCATTTTATAATTGTTTTAAAATTAGAGAATACTTTTCCGATAAGTATATTCTGTCTTTTTACAAACTCAAAATAAAATGAAATTACGGGTAGAATAACACGAGAAATTCATCTTATTTTTTGTCGTTAATTCCCGAAAACAAAAAATACGAAAATGTATCGGCAGGTTTTCTGACTTGTTCCATTTTTAAACCCTCCTTCCCATCCGGCAATTGACGAACAGTGGATTTGTGTTGGCTTAAAAACTGAGCGGAACTCACAGCAGCGGGTACTGTTTCGGATTTACACCGAATTCCCTTTTCTGCTAATCATAGAACATAATTAGCAGCACCAAATACGTTTGCAAAGATATGTATATTTTTTAGAATAAATTTTCAATAAACAATTATTTTCCGTCGTTTCTCACCCGATTTGAATATGTAGAACTGATGTTTGGGCAGATCGTCGATGGTGATGATGTTTTCATCTGTCTTTATTTGACGGATAAGTTGTCCGTTGATGTTGTAAATATATAGTGTTTCATCTGTGGATGAAATATATACTGTTACGTTACCATCCGCATTTCGTATAACGCTTAATACCTTGCCGGGAGACTCGTCCTTTGTTTGAACTGCTATTTCGTTCGAAAAGACAGAGGTGTCTTCGTTGTCGCTGGCTTTTACTTTGTAAAAATATCGGCTGTCCGCGGAAAGATTGTAAAAAGTATATGTACTATCCTTTAACTCTAAATTTTCAGCTATATACAAAGTGTTAGAATTCGAATCAAGCCTGTAAGCTGTCAGATAGTATTTTGTAGCAAGAGCAAGTGATTTCCATACAGCCTTGAAGCTGTAAGGCGTAACATCTTCGGCTTCTAAAGCGACGGGAGCATCAATATGTTTCATGAATGAAAAATGAATGATCCCATCAATTTCATTAATATCTTTTATTGGCTTATTTATATTACTGCCATCTCTGAGCCGCGGCGTGTAGCTTGTTACATTTGCAGTGCCGGGGAAAGGATCTCCGCCTAAAGTGGTGTCGGATACTCTTTTATCTGCTTCCATAATGTCGACACCCATTTGCGATGATTCGTTATTTACCGTATTTTCATCCCAAGTTGACGCGTTATAATTTATTCGGGTAATAAGCATTCCATGCCCGGGAAGATAAGCATCCCAGCCTTTTTGCTGTCTGTTTTCGAGAAGAAAAAACTCTTTCGGATTTGGATTTTCTCCATTCAGATTATGATTGCCGTTTTGTGTTATAATATAGGCTGTGTTGCTTGTAGCAAGCGTGTCTAAGGAGAAATCAGCTTCGTGATTGATTTCTGTCGGAGTCAGCCAATTCAAATAAAAGCGTTCGTAGGCAGAGTAGGAGGGCGGTGTTCTTCCCTTATTCAAATAAGGTCCCATATCCATAATACTCCAATCGGAAAGCGTATGATGAGTTGAGCCATCGGTAGCATAAAGATCGGGCAAACCCAATACGTGACCAAACTCATGTGTGAAAGTGCCTATTCCGCACATTGTTGAGCCGGAATTCCCTCTCAATTCCGAAGTACAAGCATAATCGTAAACCCTTACGCCATTAATTGATATCGTGGGTGAAAGAACCCAACGATGGGGCCATATAGTATTTGCACTCGCTCCTTCCGCTTCGTTGTATCCGGCATAAAACACAAAGACATTATCCACATAGCCATCGGCATCAGTGTCGTAGTTGCTGAAATCCACACCATCGGCATGTGCCAAATTACAGGCGTCAATAATCATTTGTCGCGGATTTTTATCCTCATCGTTACGGTTTTCTCCGTAATAAGCCATGTTTTTAGATAAAGTATAAGGACCAAAAACATCGAATTGAGGTGAGAAAGCGCCCATTGAATTGGATTTGAAATAATCGCGAGCTGAGCCGGTTCCGCCATTCGAGCTATAACCTTCTTCATTAAGCATTTTAGTGAATGCGTCCTTAGGATTTTGGGTAACGAATGATTTATCCGAAAAATTTACAAGAATAACCAAAGAACGAGGACTGCCGTCGAGAGGATAGGATTTCTGTTTTACATTACTCGCAACTTCCGAAGCAGAACGTTGTAGCCTTTTTTGTTTATTTACCGAAGTGAAATCAAAGTTTTTATCAAGGCTTTCGATAAATTGCTTTTCTTTCAAAGTTCTGTTTTCTATTTTCGAAGCTTTTACATCCGAAACTATAATGCTTTTTTGCTCATCCACATAAGCATAAACTAAAAAGCCGTTGTCATCTGTCTTTAATAAATAACCGTCGAGCGTTGTTTGGTAGTTGAAAAACTCATCACCTCGCAGTCGTATTTCAATCTGAGAACCATCGGGCTGTGTAATTGTAATTGGTCGTGCTGTTGCAGGTACGGCAAATGTTTTACCGACATATAAAACTGTTGAAAGTAAAATGAATAGAATAAACCTTTTTTGCATATTGCATAATTGTGTTTTGGAAAGTCCAAAATTGAACTTGCAAATATACCTTTTTTCTTTAAAAGCTTAGAAACTGTTTAAGTTTTATGGAAGTAATATACTAGAATAATCTTTGCCTCATTTTTAGGCTCAAAATAGCTCTAAAAGATAATGGCAATAAAATTTAAATAGTTTCTTAATTTGAGGATTTAGATTTTAATAAAAAGATGCTGCCTATAAGCATTGGTGTTACGGTATTGATCAGCCAGATCAAAATTCCTGAAAAAGCGATTCCAACTGTAT
>DAIOHI010000038.1:0-12456 GCA_036744815.1 Paludibacteraceae bacterium | reverse complement strand
CTCCCGGCAATGCCTCCATCACCTTTGGAGATGCAACTTGGAATGCAGGAGATATTGACGTAACTGAAACAAAAAAATTTAGTCTTATAGGGTTTAGCTTCGCAAAAGAAGATTTAAGAAAATTTCCATTAGTAATACTTACATCCACCAATACAACAGGGACTCATGTGTTTGTTGATAGAATAAATGAAGAACAACGTTTCTGTGAATATTTTGAAACAGTACCTCAATCAAACGAAAATTTAGATGGGGAATGGATGGCTCAAGAAGGAAAAATCGAAATTACAGAATTTGCCGATGATAAAATTTCCGGTAAAGTTGAGATGACTATGTATGATACCCGAGAGGTAGATAATGAAGAAGGTAAAATTCCATCTACAAGACAACTGCTTATTGTTTTTAATCAACTTAACGTGTTAAATTAGAGTGTAATTATTATATGAAGACAAAATTATTGATTTTAATATTGATTTGTCTACAAGTGCAGATTAAAGGTTTTGCTACTTCCAATAATGTGGCACTTCTTAGCCAAACAGAAAATGATTCCAATCTTGCCAATCTTATTGGACCTATTAACCATTCTCGTACTGTTGTATGTGGTAATCAGAAAGAAGTTGTTTATTCTGTCAACTACAATGATACTATAAAGTACAAATGGTTTGTCCAAAATGGAATGATTATTTCATCAAATACTATACATTATGTAAAAGTGGATTGGAATAAAGTTCTTGCTTCTCCAGGTACAGGGATAATTTCTGTGGAGATAAAAAACATTAAGGGTAAATTGTTATCTAACTTATCAGATACTATTTATTTCTCTGGTAATGCTCCGGATGTAAATGATGTGGCTGCAAAGGTAAATTCATCCGGCGAGAGTTATATGTTGATTTATCCTAGTCCTTCGGAAGGATTTATATATCAATGGTATAAAAACGACAGTCCTATTCTTAATGAAACCGGACAGTTTTATTATCCTTCGGGCGGATTAGATGCTGCTGCCGAATATAAAGTATTTGTCTCTCCTAAGGAGCAAGAGGAATGCGGAAATTTCGCTTACTACAAACCATTAATACCAACATCTTATATTCCGGATATACAATTTTCTTTGTCATCAGGAGAGTTTTTTGTTGTGTCTGAAAATCCCAACAAAGGCAATTTTTTAGTTATGATTAATGAAAAATTATTTGATTGGAATACAGAAAATATAGTTTTTTCGCTTTATAGTTTTTCCGGAGTACGAGTTCTGGATCAGAGAGTTGAAACAGCCGGTGTAATCAACATTAACCAAAATTTGCCTCAAGGAATTTATACAATTATGCTTTCTATTGATGGAAAAAAAATGGATAGTAAAAAAATTATAGTTCAATAAAATCAAATTACTTTCTTATAACAACAGAATTTAAAATATCTGACACTGTTGTTGTTACGTAGAAAAAAGTTTATATAAATAGATAAACATAGAATTACTTAATTATTTTTTGATCAAAAGGTTTATTAGTTATGAAAAATCAAGAGGACGGGAGAATCAAGCTCTACATTACTTATAAGGCTAAAACTGTAGCATTTAGCGCAAATCCTAAAAACAATATGAAAGTAACTATTGATAATATCATTAAATTAGCCAAAACGGATCCGCAAAAATATTGGATTTTACCGGAAATGAACAATGGAGGACAACGCATTACGTATCGTCTAGGTAAATTGGATAAAGGAATGAAGAAGATTTTTCAGAATATGAATAACCAGCGAGAAGAGCAATGTTTAGAAGATTACGGAGTGAAAGAAGGAGATAATTTGATATTGGCTCAAAAAGTAATTGCCGGATAAGAAAGCAAATGAAAGAATTAGAGAAATATCGAAATAAAATAAAAGCGGGAAGAGAAACGCGCTTATTCAAAGAGTGGGAAAATATAGATAATTACATACAAAACCATCCGGAAGTATCTTATATAATTCGTAAGCGAAATCCAACGGGAATTCCGTTAATTTATGAAATTTCTTTTAATATCAGATCTATTGTTGATGTAGAAAATACAGATGAAAAAGGTTTTCAGAAACCTATTTTTGGAGATCGACATGTGCTGCGAATAACTATTCCGAATAATTATCCAAGTGTTGATGGAGGTTTTCCTGATTTTAGATTTACTACGAATGTTTGGCATCCAAATATTCGTTTTTTTGGCGATTTTAAAGGACGAGTTTGTTTGAATTTCGAAGACAGTGGGACATTCACTTCGTTGAGTGAATATATTGACAAGATAGTGGATTATCTTCGATATACTGATTATCACGCATTAAACGAATATCCTTATCCGGAAGATCAAACCGTAGCGCAATGGGTTTTAGAGCAAGCAGAACCACAAGGATGGCTTAATTTTTTCAATACAAAAGCAATAGTAAAGGAAAAATCGGAAAGCGAAAAACAAGTTATGATAAAACAAGAAATAACACCTGACGAAACATCTGTAATTTAAAAAAGTGAATTCAAATGAAGCAAAAGATTATTCTATTACTATTTTTTTGTGTCGGTGTGTTTTCATTTGTTTTGGCTCAAGAAAGTGTGACCCTAAATGCGAATGATCCTAAAAATAAGCAGACTATCAAGGTCAAATTATACGATGCCAGCAATGGGGAATACTTACAGGAACTGCCTCTGACTTTTCATATTATGAAAGGGAAGGAGCGTAATGTTCTATTCATGATTGCAGGAAAAGAAATCAATAAACGAAATCCAAAAACGGTGTGGATGTTTAGAAAATCAGCCTATGGAGACGAATTATTGAAACTAAATAGAAATTTAGTGTTTGATAAACAGTTTAAAAAGAAATATAGCGCTGTTGACGCTTTTTATGAAGAATCTGATAACATAAGCTTAATAGATTTTCAAGAAAATTATGAGAAAATTGATGTGGTGCCGAAACCTATTTTTTTTCAGATAAAAGACATCCATGCGCCGATTGAATTAAAACTGAAATTTTACATATCTATTCCTGCAAAAGATGAAACAATTCAAATGTTAAAAGCTAAAGCCGGAGTCGTGAAAATTACAATTAATTTTATTTAATCTACCTATTTATATGAAACGATATTTTCTTCTTTCTGTGTTTTTTACCGGAATTGCGTTCGGACTTGTTGCGCAAGAATCTGTCTATTTTAAAGTGCAACCGGGAACATCGGATAAAAAAGAGCTTCGGGTAACTCAGCTTAATTCTGATGGATTGAACGATTTTTTATTACATCTGAATGTTCAATGGATAACAGATGATGGAAAGAACAATGTTGTGTTAACATTCGACAGAAGTAATTCGGAAGGAGAAGGTTTGTTGCTTTGCTTTCCTTTGATGCGCTACGCTACGCGATTGGATAATGTAAAAGCTTGTAATTCTCTTTCGAGACGGGTGTGGAAAGGGAAAGGAGCAAGATCAATAAGATATATGAACTACTTTCTTCAATCGGATGATGTTGAGAAAGACTACAATGATTGTTATCGTTTTGTGGCTGTTAACAACGAAGAAGAATTTGATCTTGGCAGTATTGGTGATAAAGAAAAACTGTCTTTGTCATTGACAAACCTTTACGTAATGCGCGAAGAAAAAAGACCATGGTATTATCTTTCGAAACGAGACATGAAGTTGGAGTATCGCGCTAAACCAATTGATGTGGAAATTCTTCTTGAAAGACCTCCGGCTGATCCATGTAAGCAAACTGATAATGTAAAACTTCTTGAAGAAATTGAAGGAAAAATCATTGAGTTGGAGGCAGCAAAAGAAAGAGCAAAGGATGTGGTTAAAACAAATAACAATTGCGCTGCGCTTCTTAAAGAAATTTTTAAAGATGTGAAAAGCAATTATCCAGAGGAACAACTGGAATGGAGCAATTCAAATTGCAGCGACATACAAACAAGTGCAGAAGAATATAAGAAAATTTACAATGAAATTTTTTCGATAAGATGTAAGAAAATAGTGGCTGCTCCGACAGTAACACCGCCGATAACGAACATAGGTAGATGTCCGGATTTGAAAAAAATAAATAAACAGTTGATGAATTTACAGATGAACATCTATGCCAAGAAAAAAGATGGAAAAAATTACGAAAAAGAACGACAAGATTTTTTAACTATAAAAAACAATACTGATAAGAAAATTTCATCAATCTGTGATCAAAAATTGCTTGAGAGTTATCGAAGTTTTTGTGCTTATATTGAGGATGCCCTGAATAATTAAAACTGTTTTGTTTATGAATCGAAGTCGGATTATCCTCTTGTTTTTTTTATTGGTTTGGAGCTTCTTTCTACTTCATGCAGAGCCTCTTTTTTCGAGTGAAGAAAATTTATACAGTAGCCGGACTGGGAAATTGGTTACAACCTTGAATTTCTCCATAGGTCTTAATCCATCGAAAAGTTCAGAAAATTTTCTATTGACAATTGGCAATAAAGCGGGCATAACAGGAGAAAAAGGGACAAAGTTATCTTTATGGATTTTCAATAGAAAAACAGATGCTAAAACCTTTGGGAGAAGAAATTCTTCTGTCTCGGTAGATGACATTCAGATTTTCAGTCCTTTCTGCGAAAATAGAAATGTCATATTTTCTATTACTAATGCTCGTAAAATTGAGAATATAACGACAATTCCTTTTGATATAAATGCGAATCCCGGTTCCAAAGTAGAGTTGGTTTGTAATATATATATTGCCTCACTCAAAAAGAAGAAAACGATCATTGAAGATGAAGTGCAGGTTAAAATTGAATTCACGATGCCGCATCAAATTGTGCGTGATATTGATGGTGAAAGAGACGTCGTTACGTTAGAAGTTGATAGAGACGTAAATCCTAATGTCGAATTAACTCCTGAAGAATTGGAGGAGCAAAGAGTAATGAAGGAAGATTCTTTATTACAAGCTAAAATACAACAGTTGAACTTATTTATTTCTGAAAAAAACAAAGAGATTCAACTTCTTTATTCTATAATAGATAGTTTGATTCAAAGCGAAACTTACGTAAAGAGTGAGGTTGATTCGTTGGAAAACTTAATTCATATATTGAAAAAGAAAGTAGATTTTCAGGAGCAAGGTAACATTACTGTGTTGCCAAATGATGAAGAATTGATGAATAAATTCACTGAATTTAGCTCTATATATTCGGAAACAACACGAATGATAGAAGAATTAAAAACACCTCCGGCTAAGAAAAACTGGCTTATGATTATTGGTGTCGTCGTCATGGCTGTAATGTTTGCCGGCATGTTTATTCTTCAGATTTGGAATCAGATTAAAGCAAAAAAAATGCAGCGGAAACAGAAAAAAGAGATGGAAGAAGCAAATAAAAAAGCCAAACTGGAAAGTCTAGATTCTGACGATCTGGGTAAAATATAATATATGAATACATTAAAATGGTTAGCTACAGCCTTTGTATTAGTTATTCTCTGTGCAGATAATCTAACAGCACAGCTAACAGCTATGTATAATGAAAACCAATCGGCGTTAATTGTTCAAAACAATCGAGAAGAAGTCTGCTACATATTTAGAAAAGATATTCCGGCAGACATTGATGGAACAAGGTACTTCGACAGTTATAACATTGCAATTGAGAATGAAAATCTATTATTTTTCAGTTGCTTGAAGGTCAAACAGAATTTTGTCAAGATTTTACCGGGTCAAAAAGAAATTTTTCAGATTACGAGTAATTGCAATGCAACGCATTTATATTACTATCCTTGTGTAAATAATGCGGTAGATCTGTGTGCAACGGTTGAAATTGTCTCTCAAGTAGAACAAAAAAAAGCGAGCGAGGGCATAGTGCAAGAAAGTCCTAAACAGGAAAGCTTGCAGCAAGACATTCCTAAATCAGAAACACCGACGCAGGAAACGCAAAAATTGGAAACGCCGAAATTAGAAATCCCGGATTTAAAAGAAGAAACGTCAATCAAAGAACAATCCGATTTTGACGAACTTATCAGACAACTATCTCAAATTGCTGCTAATAAAACGCCTTCTACAGAATCAACAGTTCGGGATAAAAAGGATAAATCGAAGCAAAATAAGCCGGAAAAAAAGCAGACAGGACCCAAGCAGAGCGAAATTTTCGACATGATTCAGAACCAGTATCAGCGGCTAAACTCTGAATGTCGTCCCTTATTGCAAAGAAATAAGGTTATGCAGCCTGCAAATAAGATAAAACTAGATAGAAAACAACGAGATCTGAATAAACTTAAAACACAATTAGAAAACATTGTACCTATCGATGCCTCGCATGCTGAAGTAAAAAACAATATAATTACCAAAATAAGATCATTGATACAAAATATTGCTGAGGTTACAATTGCCAATTCTAAAACAATAAAAGAAGATTATAAAGAAATATATGATAAACACATTGCTCGTATTTCCGATTTGCAAAAACAAAGTACAAAAATCGAAGCAATTGTCAATAAAAAAATCAATGAATCGGTGTTGACAAGATGGATTAAAAAAGAATCTGTTGTCTTAGTGATAAATAGTTTAAAAGAAGGAGTTGTTTTTTCAGAAAATGATTTTGAGTCTGATAAAATGCAATTTGTCGAAAAATGGAAGAAAGAAGAAAAAGAGCAACTTGAAAATCTATTAATACGGCAAAACGATGAGCTAAAAGATGGCTATAATAAATTGAAATATAGTATTTCTCTGTATGAAAAACGCATTGAAGATCTTCGACCGCCTTATGTCATGATCATTCTACTCTTTTTGGTGATTCTTTTGCTTATTATTGCTGTAACATTCTATGTTCGCGCTTATTACAAAAGCAAAAAAATGGAAAAACGTAATTCAAAAATGATGAAAGACTCAATCATATCCATTGATGATGAGCAGGAGTTACCTTTTTATTACGAAACAGGATTGGACGAAATACGAGATGAAATTGGAGAATATTTTGTTGTTGGTATGGAAACGATTTTTTCTGACACAGCTATCGAAAAAGTTTATATCAGTCGAAACTGTATTTTAAGCATATACAAGTTCTTTATGGAGTTTCTGAAGTTAAAAGGTAAAACGAACGAAACCGGTTGTTTTGTTATCGGTCGTTGGGAAGCAGTGACTCCGAATTCGTATAATATAAGTTTGGAAGAAATCATAGAACCAGGTAGTGATGCGGTATATGGAGAATATGAATTGGATTTTGGGACGCAGATAGGAATAGGTCTGGAGGGAGCTATTATCAATATGCGCCAAAGCACCCAGAAAGATTATATTCAAACCTCTTGGATTCATTCACATCCTGGACTTGGGTTGTTTTTATCAAATCACGATCTTATTGTTCAATCTCAGTTGGTCTATTCCGATCATCCTACTCGTATGTTGGCAATCGTAATTGATAGTAATACAGAAAATCTTGATACAGCATTTTTTACTTCTAAAAAATCCGGAAACATGAATAATAAGGAAGATATGAAGAAAATTTTATCTTTTGAAGAAATAGTTCAATGGGCTAAAGGTATTCTGCCGGAACCATTATTATCCATGCCTTTCGAAGAGATTAAGGAGGAAATGAATAAAGAATCTGTCGATTTTGATATTGCCGATTATTATGAATATGCTGCCAATAGTCCTAATTCGATTATTGAGACATTTTTATTCAATGGCTCCACTATTATTGATATGGACAGTGTAATTAGTCCAAACATAGAAGGATTGCAAGGATATTTCTATGGACGATTGCTGCCTGAACCTCGAAGGAAGCTGCTGCTTGAGCATTTTCAAACAACAAAAACCGAGGAAAAAGGGGAAGCTATAGGTTGTCTTTTGGTATTGCCGCAATTTACCTATCAATCAGTTTTGGTAAGGTACGAATCAATCATCGATCGTTATGATTTTTTTGTGGTTTACAATCCTCGTCAAGACGACTTAAAGATAATAACTCGGAGCCAAAACGGAAAATATCTGATTGGTGCAGAGCGCGATCTGTTTTCGCTTTCGATGATGGAATTAAGAAAATGGACAAGAAGAAAACGTGATTAATAAATTCTAAAAAATAAATAAAAGACACTATAAAAATATGAAAAAGAGCGGGGTTTTATTGTTATTATCTGTTATCCTTTTTTCTTGTGGAGGAAATAGTGGAGATGAATATAAACAAACTGATTTCTCGAATATTCTTTCGCAGGCTTCTCATGTGATAGATGTTACAGATATGGATCATTCTGTTTTTGGCGATACAATTTATATGAAATTTAAAATTATCGACAAAAAAACGAATGAAAAAGATTTTTGGGGAGAAATAAAGCCTCAAGAAAATGAAATTAAAATACTCAATGATAAAATTGAGATTACGGATCTTCATGCGTTAACTTCTTCTAATCCAAAGGGAAATATTCCGGATAATATCCTCGTTTCCTTAGTGATAGATAGAAATATTGCCGAAAGTGACATGGAAAATGTAAAAGAAGCTGTGCATTATTTGATAGATAATTGCCCTGACAACACAGTTTATGTCTCTTTTTTCGACAATGAAGTGGGAACCTCTCAACTTGTAAATTTAGAAACATTTGATTTGATAGAGAATGAGTTTTATGTTACCAATAATCAAAAAATCATATTTGATGCAGCTTTAACCAAGTTTTGCGAATTAGCAGGAGAAGATGATTTATTAATCCATCGTGATATTGTCGAGAAAGCCAACAACGATTCCATTAAGAAATATATGATTTTGTTGACAGATGGAAAAGTGGATGTAAGTGAACCAAATACGGCAAAATATATATATGATTTTAACGAATTTGTGCAACAAACAGATAGACTAGGTGAAAGTGGAAAGCAAATTGAGATTCATGCTATTAGATATGGAGAACCAAGTTCAGAAGTTGATAATAATCTGGCATTTATTTGTCGAGATATACGGAACGAAAATGTAAAAGGCGGTTTTTATACAGCAAATCCTGACGGTATTCTAAATAAGATGAAAGAATTTACCGATAAACTGTCGCCAGATTACGAACTAGTACTTGTAAATACTCCGGGACGAATTTACAGCGGAGAGCATCGCAATTTCATCCTTCAAATTGTTAAAAATTCACGCGTTGCTTCTGGCAAAAAAGAATATGTAATTGGAACTCCTGCTAATCCGATCGCCACAAGTTCCACTAATAGAGCACAACAAACGATTTTAGGACTTGTTTGGGGAATAGTTATCTTGTTTATTTCATTTTTTATAATCCAAGTAGTTATTCCTTATTTAATCTATAAAACTTCTGGCTTTGAACGTAAATATATTCAAAAGTACAAATCGAACGATGAAGAGGTTGTGAAGTGTAATTTTTGTTCGGAAGAATTATTGGATGACGAAGAAGTAGTTGTCAAATGTCAACATATCATGCATAAGCATTGCTGGTGGGAGAACGGGAATAAATGTACGGAGTACGGACAAAACTGTAAAGACGGAAAACAGTATTATTTTGATAAAACAAAACCGTTTAGCTCTGTTAATAGTCCGTTTTTCATGAAATGGGTATTGTTTGGCATGGGGGGTGGATTTTTGTCGTGGTTGATTTATCAGTTTTTTGTATTCGAAAATCCTTTGATCTTTGGGTCTTTCACTCGTGGGTTGTTAAACATTTTTTATTCTGGTAATTTACAGGAAACAGATGCTGATGTCATAACTAGTTTTATGGCAAAAATAGGTCCTTTGCTACTAATCGGTCCTTTGTTGGGATTTATTTTAACTTTTTTATTCTCGTATATCAATGAATATCGCAGAAAGAACATCCAAGTACTACTGAGTATTTTCTGGAGAAGTCTTTTGGGAGCTTTATCCGGTTTTTTAGCGTTTTTAATTGGTTCTATTATTATCATAGCTTTTAATGCTTATGGAACAAATATTTGGATTGATTGGATTCCATGGTTGCTGTTTGGTGGTCTGCTCGGATTGTGTTTGTCGATCAAAACAACCATTGTTTGGAAACATGCTTTGTTGGGCGGTGTCTTATCCGGCTTAATCAGTTTTGTTCTTTTGTTTTTTAGTAAATGGTTCGGTAGTTATGCCGTTTTGTTCAGCTTTATGCTTTACAGTGCCGGTTTGGGAATCTCAATTGTTACCATTCACCGTACATCTCAAAGATATTTTTTGCGCTACAAAGGGCGTAGAGAAGGTGAAATCGCTATCCACAAGTGGATGAGTGTACTCGGTGGCAGTAATGATGTTACGATCGGTCGTTCGAATCATTGTATTATTGAAATGAATTGGGATGAAAATCCAACTATTCAAGATATACATGCGAAATTGTATGTGGATAAAAAATCCGGAATTCCTTCGCTCAAAGTATTAGAAGATAACCTGACATTCAATGGAAATGTAGTAAGAAAAAATGACGATTTTTTATTAAAGAATGGAGTTATTTTTAAAATTGGAAATACCGAATTTCAATACATAGAAAAAGACTAATTCAAAAAACAAAATCGTGAAAAAAATATTGATTATCATATTAGTCTTTGGTGTAGAATTATCGTATGCTCAAGCTGTGGAAAACAGTCAACAGAATACTGTTAAACGGGATTATCCAGCATTGAATTCTATTGTATTTTCTTCAGGATATGGTATTCCTTTTGTTGATAATAGTTTAATGAGTGCATGGAACCAAGCAATTGGCAATGCCGCTCATTTTAGCATAGAATATCGCAAACAATTTACTAAAAAGAAGAACATAAATGACCGTGTTGTGAATTATCCTAGTTTATGGGCAATGGGTGTAGGAGTCGAAATAAGTACTCTTAAACACTCGGCAACTTTAAATAGTATCTCCGAACAGGTTAATTCACTATTGGACGTAGATGGCGACTCTTATAATGCTCATCTTAATTACAATGCGATTCAAGAAAAAATTTCTTTATCTTACCTTGATTTGCCTTTTTATTTGGAAATAGGTAGGCTTAGCAAGACAAAATTTAAAGGTTGGGCTAAATTAGGTCTGAAAGCTTCTTTTCTTTTGGATAATTCTTTCGAAGGACGTGGAACTTATACATCTCAGGGCTATTATCCGGCTTGGGATGTTATGTTATATGACATTGAAAAACTTAATTTCAATACCGACTATTCTGCCTATACTGATCCGAAATACACATTGAATCCCTTTGTCCTTTGGGGAATGTTTTCGGCAGGAATTTCTATTCCGCTGAGTAATTATGAGAAAGAAATAATTCGGAATACTATACTGAAATTCGGAATAAAATATGATTTTTCGATAACTCCTATTTCTACAAAAAGTTCGGATTCTATGTTTTTGGGATCTCGATACCTAATTAACCAAAGTAATATTTTGAGTAATGGAACACGAATTCATCGTTTAGGTTTAGAAATAGGTTTTATATATGCATTTTAGCTGATAAATTATAATATGAAAAAAGTGGAAAAAAAGGAATGGGGTAAAGATGTATTTCCATTGCTTTCTTGGTTTCGAGCAGACAAAGTAAAAAATGCAAAAATTTTAGTGGCAGGAGCGGGAGCTCTGGGGAATGAAGCCTTGAAAAATTTAGCATTGTTTGGTGTTGGAAATATTGTGGTTGTTGATTTTGATAAAATAGAATACAGTAACCTGACTCGTTCAATCTTATTTAGAGAAGAGGATGCGGATAAGGGCTATTATAAAGCTGAAGTCGCAGCTAAGCGAATTCGAGAAATTAATCCGACCATATCCGTACAGGCTATCTGTGGAAATTTGGCTACAGATGTCGGCTTAGGTTTATATCGCCGAATGGATGTAGTGTTGGGCTGTTTGGATAGTTTGATCGCTCGTATATTGCTGAATCGGCTTAGTTTTCGTGCAGGTAAGCCTTGGATAGATGGAGGTATTGGCGATTTGGAAGGGCAGGTGAGTATATACAAATTGGGTACGAATTGCTACGAATGTAACCTAACGGAAGAAGAAGAAAAGGATATGGAAGCTAGAATGTCTTGTGCTGGTGTTACGCGTGACAATGAATCCTTTGGGCGCGTGGCGACAACACCGGTTATCGCATCAATTATTGCGGCGGTTCAAGTTCAAGAAGCCATGAAAATGATTCATAAGGAAGAAGGAAGTGATGATGTTTTTACTCCTTTATTAGGAAAAATGTTTCATTATGAAGGGATGCATCCTTTCTGCGAAGTATTTGATTTTGAATCAAACAAAGATGAATGTATTTCGCACGAATATTGGGACAATGTGATTGAAATCTCAGAACTAAGTGCCGATACTTCTGTAGGAAAAGCATTAACAATTATCAAAAAAAAGCTTGGAGTGGAACAGGTAGAAATCAATATGCGAAATAATAAGTTTGTAGACAAATTAGTTGTTCGTTCTAATAACCAAACCTTTACTTCCATGCTTCCAGAATCGCAAATTTCGGATTATATTGAAGCATCTGAAGAGTTACGTTCAATATCTTTTATTGAAGGTGGTTTATATCAAAATTCCTATGAAAATATTGACGATGAGTTTCCCTATCTGGACTTAT
>DAIOHI010000037.1:0-12578 GCA_036744815.1 Paludibacteraceae bacterium | reverse complement strand
CAACTAAAAACAAACAAGCTTTGATCGCATTTCATTATGTCGCTGAAAACGAATTAGAATTTGCCGCAGTGGAACGAAAAATGAAAGTGGCATTAAAAAAAATCATAGAATTGATTTGAAATTAGAGAAAGTTGTTTTTGATTAAAATCACGAACTGATATATGGCGAGTATTAAGCAAATAGCAAAAAAAACGATTGAATTTATCGTGCTGCTTCCGGTTTATATTTATCGGGGAGCCATTTCGCCTTACACGCCATCGAGCTGTCGTTATTCGCCCACATGCTCTCAATATGCTATTGATGCAATTAAAAAATACGGACCGATAAAAGGCGTTTACTTAGCTACAAAACGTATTCTGAGTTGTCATCCTTGGGGTGGAAGTGGTTACGATCCGGTTCCATAATTTGTTTGTCTTTTTAAGAAAGAAGTTGAAAAAAACACTGAAATATATTTTTCTGTCGCCTTTTTCGTTATTATACGGAATCGTTACTTGGTTTAGGAATTGGCTGTACGATAAAAAATTATTATCCTCAACGGAATTTTCCTTGCCACTTATCTGTGTCGGGAATTTGGCTGTTGGAGGAACGGGAAAAACTCCTCATTCCGAATTTATACTTTCGCATTTGCAGGATGATTGGAATGTGGCTTTGTTGAGTCGCGGATATAAACGCGAAACAAAGGGCTTTGTCTTGGCAGACGACGCTTGTGATAGTAAAAGCATCGGCGACGAACCTTATCAGATTTATCGAAAATTTCCGAAAGTGAAAGTCGCAGTTGACGAAAGTCGCGTTCATGGAGTGACGGAATTGCAGCGGCTATTTCCCGATTTACAATGTGTTGTGTTAGACGACGCTTTTCAGCATCGGAAAATAAAGGCGGGATTATCCATCCTTTTGACCGATTATTCGAACTTATATGCGGATGATCATGTTATGCCTTTAGGGCGTTTGCGGGAGTGGCGGTCGGGAAGTCGTCGTGCAGATGTGATTGTCGTTACAAAATGTCCGACGAATGAGCTTGATTTTGTTGGGATTGAGAGTCGGTTAAATTTACAAAAAGATCAGGAACTGTATTTTTCAAGCTTTGAATATGACGAAATAATTCCTATCTTTGATGAGGTTGAAACAGAAAAATACACGATTGAGCGAATACAAAAAAAACAATCGCATCTTCTGCTTGTTACCGGAATTGTGTCGCCTAAATCGATTGTGGATTATTTGAAAAATTACACAACGAACATCGAAAGCCTTTCTTTTCCCGATCATCACAGTTTTGGAATAAAGGATTTTGAGAGAATAAAAAGTGATTTTGAGAGAATAAAAAGTCTGGAAAAACTGATTATAACAACGGAAAAAGATGCTTCCCGTTTAATTGGAGATAAGTCTTTTCCCGACGAATTGAAACCTTACGTATATGCTCTTCCTATTAGAGTGAAAATAATGCAAGAAAAAGAAGTAGTATTTATTGAAAAATTAAGAAACTATGTTGGAAAAAATTAAACAAACGGCAGATTTTCTAAAAACGAAAATTTCTACCGAACCTAAAATAGGTATTATATTAGGAACCGGATTAGGAAATCTGGTAACGCAAATAACGGATTTTGTTGAAATTCCCTATCAAACAATTCCTAATTTTCCCGTATCGACTGTAGAAGGACACAGCGGGAAATTAATTGTCGGAAAATTGGGTGGAATTGAAGTGCTTGCTATGCAAGGTCGTTTCCATTATTACGAAGGATACGATATGAAAGAAGTTACTTTTCCGGTGCGCGTGATGAAAGCCATTGGTATCGAAACTTTGCTTGTCTCAAATGCGTCTGGCGGCGTGAATCCTTATTTCGAAATAGGAGATTTGATGATTATTACCGATCATATCAATCACTTTCCCGAAAATCCTTTGCGTGGAAGAAATTATAACGAATTAGGTCCTCGCTTTCCGGATATGAGCGAGCCATATTCGAAAGAGCTGATTGAGAAAGCAAAAGTAATAGCAGAGAAAAATGATATAAAAGTGGTTGAAGGTGTTTACGTTGGAACGAGTGGTCCGACTTTCGAAACTCCAACCGAATATGCTTATTTCCGTGGAATCGGTGGCGATGCAGTAGGGATGAGTACCGTTCCGGAAGTGATCGTAGCAAATCATTCAGGTATGCGTTGCTTTGGTATTTCGATTATTACGGACTTGGGAGTTCCCGGAAAAATTGTTGAAATTTCTCACGAAGAAGTGCAACAAATCGGAAATTCCGTTCAACCGCTGATGACCACTATCATGAAAGAATTGGTTGTTGAAATAACAAAATAATCGCAATTGCGTAAAATAAACAAACAGAAGATAGATGAAAAAAATTATAAACTCATCAAAAGCTCCGGCAGCAATAGGACCTTATAGTCAAGCTGTGGAGGCAAACGGAATCTTGTTCGTTTCCGGACAACTTCCTATCAATCCCGAATTGGGGAAAATAGAAGCAACAACAACGATTGCCCAAACGGAACAAATTTTCGCTAATATAAAAGCAATTTTGGATGAAGCCGGATATGCATTTTCTGATGTGGTAAAATCTACAGTTTTTCTTTCTGATATTGCTAATTTTGCGGAAATGAACGAAGTTTATAAAAAGTATTATCAGAGCGAATGTCCGGCTCGTTCGGCTTTTGCGGTTAAAGATCTTCCATTGGGAGCTTTGGTCGAAATAGAAACGATAGCTTGTAAAACTAAGTGATGTTCCCGACTTTGATTGAAATATATCACGATGAAACGCTTTAATCGTTTTCTGTACGGATTTATTGCCGGAATTTTACTTCCGGCAATCTTTATGTGGATTTATCTGAGCAATCTTTATCCGGGTTACGAAGGTTTTTCGGCAACATTGTCATCACTTTTTCCAAGCGCGCTTTTTGCGAAAATTTTATTAGTATCTATTTTTCCAAATCTAATTTTGACTTTTGTTTTCTACAAAAGCGATAGTTTTAAATTGGCGACGGGAGTTTTGAGTGGCGCGATGCCTTATCTTATAACAAGTGTTTTTACGCTTTAATTTGTTTTATGAAGTACTTTATTATAGCCGGTGAAGCTTCGGGCGATTTGCATGCATCAAATTTGATGCGCGAATTAAAGAAGAAAGATGCAAATGCGGATTTTTGCTTTTTAGGAGGCGATTTGATGCAAAAGCAAGGCGGATTAATGGTGAAACATTACCGACAAATGGCTTTTATGGGCTTTTTGAATGTACTTCTTAATGCTCGGACGGTGTTGCAAAATCTACGTGATTGCAAAAATGCTATCTTGAATTATAAGCCCGATGTAGTAATTTTGGTTGATTATCCCAGTTTCAACTTGCGTATAGCTCGGTTTGTAAAGGAGGAGTTGACGGCGATTCCCGTGTATTATTACATATCTCCTAAAATATGGGCGTGGAAAGAATATCGCATCAAGCAGATCAAAAAATACATCGATAAGATGTTTACCATATTTCCTTTCGAAACTGAGTTTTATGCCCGACATAATTATCAAGTTGACTATGTGGGAAATCCGACGGTGGATTCTATTTCTGAATTTTCTCCCCGTTTCGATTCATTAACAGCATTTTGCAAACATAATAAATTGGATGAAAAGCCGATTGTAGCCATATTGGCGGGAAGTCGGAAGCAGGAAATAAAACATTGTCTCGAACGTATGATTTCGGCTGCAGTTTCTTTCGAAGAATATCAAATCGTAGTTGCCGGTGCTCCCGGAATCGACAAGGCTTTTTATTATTCGACATTGCCGAAGGTAAACTTCCAAATTGTGTTTGATCAAACTTACGAATTACTAAGTCATGCACACATTGCTATCGTCAACTCAGGCACAGCAACTCTCGAAACGGCTCTTTTTAATGTGCCGGAAGTCGTTGTTTACCATGTCGCGATGGGGCGTTTGGCTGGTTGGCTCAAAGATATTCTTATAAAGGTAAAATATATTTCTTTAGTAAATTTAATTGCAGATAAAGAGGTTGTAAAAGAGTTGGTTGCGCATAATTTTACGGAGAATAATATAAAAGGAGAATTACCTCGCATGCTTTTTGATGAAGATTTCAGAAAAGAGATGATGAATGATTATGCCTTAGTAAAAGAACGCCTTGGAGAACCAGGCGCGGCAAATCACGCAGCAGAGAAAATATTGTTCTATTTAAAAAATGTATAAGTGAAACAAATTCGCATTGTATATAAATATTTGCAACATTTTTTTACCGCAAGACATACTGGGGGACATGGAGTGCATTCACCATTTCTGTTTAATTTTACCAACTTTGTAATTTATGAGAAGAATCCGTTTTACGCTTATAAAGCGATTGAAGATATACGAAAGTCGCTGTTGAAAGATAAACGGGAAATTGCGGTCACTGATTTTGGCACTGGGAATAATAGGCAAAAAACAATAAAATCTATTGCCCGTCGTTCTTTAAAAGAAGCTAAATATGGACAATTGCTTTTTCGAATTGTTAATTATTTTACTTGTCAAAATATACTTGAATTAGGAACATCGTTGGGAATCACAGCATCTTATTTGGCTTCCGTTTCGAGAAATATTCGCTGTACGACCATCGAAGGATGTGCTGAAACAGCTAAAGTCGCAGCAGATGGATTTAAAAAATTAGGCTTGGACAACGTCAATCAGATAATAGGAAATATTGACGAAATATTGCCCGATGTACTTGATGATAATACAAATCTTGATTTTGTATTTATAGATGCCAACCATCGCTACGAACCGTTAATGCGTTATTTTGAACAGATTTTGCCAAACTTGAATGATAATAGTGTTTTGATTGTTGATGATCTGTATTGGTCGGCTGAAATGGAGAAAGCTTGGAAAAGTATAAAGAAACATCCGAAAGTGAGCGCGACAATCGATTTATTTCAACTGGGAATAGTTTTCTTTAATCCTCAGTTGAACAAAAAAGATTATAAAATGCGTTATTAATTATCGAAAGAAACAATAATTTTATTCGTAAAAAGTTTGGAGAATGAAAATATATACAAAAACAGGAGATAAGGGAACTACTGGTTTGATCGGCGGAACCCGAGTCACAAAAAATGATATGAGGCTCGATGCCTACGGTACAATTGACGAATTGAACTCTTTTGTCGGGTTATTGATTACACATTTATCGGAAGAAGATCGAAATTTAGATTTTTTAAGAAAAGTTCAAAACAATTTATTTGTTATTGGTGCTTACTTGGCAACCGACCAAGATAAAACTGAAAGAACTAAATCGACTATCTTGAGTGCTGATTCTATTGTATTGATAGAGACTGAAATAGATGTTTTGACTGCGGAGTTGCCTCCACTAAATTCATTTATTTTGCCGGGAGGTTCGGTAACAGGATCCATTGCGCATGTATGCAGAACGGTGACTCGACGTGCAGAACGTCGGATATATGATGTGAATGACAAATTTCCTGTCGATGATAATATATTTGTGTTTGTCAATCGATTATCGGATTATTTTTTTACATTATCACGCTATTTGACGAAAAGAAGTGATAAAAGCGATTTTTTTTGGAAAACATAGGCTGAATAGAAAAAATATTCTATTTTTGCACAATTAAAATATTAATGTAAATATATTGAGTGATTTATGTATTGGACATTAGAATTAGCCTCAAAGATAGAGGATGCTCCATGGCCCGCAACGAAAGATGAATTAATAGATTATGCTATGCGTTCAGGCGCTCCAATGGAAGTTATCGAGAACTTGCAAGAGATTGAAGATGAGGGAGAAATTTATGAGTCAATAGAAGATATTTGGCCTGATTATCCTAGTAAAGAGGATTTTTTCTTTAACGAAGAAGAATACTAAAATTTGTTTCAAGCAAACTGTTTTAAGTAGTTTTTATTAAAATTAAAAACGTTTTTTACGTGTTTAGGACAATTTTTTTATAGTTTGTCTGTTAGTTAATCATAGGATTTTTATCGGCGCTTAGCTTTTTCTGAGCATGTAGATGAGGAACATTAGAGAACTATGAGAAAAATTGTTTTTGTACTTTTTCTTTTTATTGGCTTGGTCGCATTCTCTCAAACAGAGATGCAGATAAGTCAGTACATGTTTCAGTATTCGTCTATAAATCCTGCGGCGGCAGGAGAAGGAGATATGATTCGGGCATCCTTGTTGCATCGGTTAAACTGGATTGGAATTCGTAATGGTGGAAGCACAACATTAGCCTCGGTTGATGGTTTGATGAAATCGTCGGGAGTTTCAAAGCATGCATTAGGATTGAAATTAAAAAATGATGAATCGGGATTGTATTATTTCCAACACGGGCATTTGCAATATGCCTACAAACGGAAGATAATGCAAGGAGTATTGAGTGGTGGCATAGGATTAGGTTATGTTAATGTGGGTTTTAAAGGAGATAGTGTTAATTTGAAAAATGTTCCTTTAGGTAGTTACCATGTTAATGATGATTTGTTTATTCCATCAACCAATGTAAATGGCTCTAATTTCGATGTCAATATTGGAGTTTGGTACACCGCTCCGAGTTTCTATGTAGGAGTTTCCTACATGAATTTAACGCAGCCTGATTTGTATTGGACGGAGACACAGGATTACAAACTAAAGAGCACACTTTATTTGGCAGGAGGATACAAGTATTCGCTGGCAAACCCCAAATATGTTTTGAAGCCAAGCATGCTTGTAAAAACAGATTTTGTTTCGACACAAATCGATTTTTCAACTTATTTGGAATATAATGAAAAATATTGGGGTGGTTTGTCGTATCGATTTCAAGATGCGATAGTGGTACTTGCAGGGTTGACTATTCCTGGAGGAATTAACCTTGGTTACTCTTTTGATTTACCTATATCCCAGCGTGGTGGTTGGGGGTCACATGAACTTTGTCTGGTTTACGAATTTGACCTTATGCTGGGAAAGCATAAAAATAAATATAAGAGTATTCGAATTCTTTGATTTTATTTTGAGCGAATTTTTAGACTTAGATACACAATAAAAGATAAGTATATAATTTGATGATAATGAAAAAATATTTGGTTATTTTTCTTACAGCTTTTTTGGTTTTTGCCTGTAACAAACCAGCGGGAGAGTTAGTTGGAGTAGGTGCAAAAGGAGTTTTCAAAGAAGCCAATCCTTATGGAATGGTGTTTGTTCCCAGAGGTTCGTTTATCATGGGACCCAATGATCAGTCGGCTATTGGTTCTGCGAATGATAAATCTGTAAATGTTACAGTAGATGCCTTTTGGATGGACGAAACAGAAATTACAAACGATGAATATCGACAATTTGTTTATTGGGTACGCGATTCGATAGCTTTACGTCTATTGATCTTAGCCGGACGCGATGAATACAGACAAAAAGATCGTAGTGGCGAAAATGAAATTGCTCCACCCGAAATTGCTCGATTGAGTTGGAAGTCAAAAGTTCCTTGGAATTCTAAAGATGAAGACGTAAAAGATATTTTGTCGGAAATGTATTATGATAACGAAAATATGTTGAGCACCGCAAAAACTTTTGACCCAAATAAACTTCGCTATCGTTACGAAATCATTGATTATGACCAAGCAGGCTTGCCTTCAAATAGGTTTAATGTCAATACGGGTTCCTACAAAGAAGGAGCTAAAGTTCGGATTGATACATCTTACGTTGATGAAAATGGAATCATACAAAGAGAAACTATAAACCGTCCTTTGAGAACTCGGAGAGACTTAATCTCTACTCGTATTGTAAGTATTTACCCCGATACTATTATGTGGATACGCGATTTTCAGTATGCATATAATGAGCCTAAAATGAAAATGTACTTTTCTCATCCCGGATATGCTCTTTATCCTGTAGTTGGTGTTACTTGGGAACAAGCCACTGCCTTTTCTAATTGGCGTTCCGACCTATTCAATTCTGCAAATAAAGTTAAAGCTCAACAATACCGTCTTCCAACCGAAGCTGAATGGGAATACGCAGCAAGAGGAGGAAAGCATTTAGGTATGTATCCTTGGGGAGGAAATTACGTACGGGATAATAAAGGTTGTTTCCTCGCTAATTTTAAACCGATGAGAGGTAGCTATACTGACGATACTGGTGCTACAACCATGAAGGTTGGTTCATTCGAGCCTAATGATTATGGTCTGTATGATATGGCAGGGAATGTTTCGGAATGGACTTCAAGTGCCTACTATGTTTCGAGTAATGTGTTAATTCACGATATGAATCCGACTTTTGAATACAATGCTAAAACTGATGACCCAAATGTGCTAAAACGAAAAATTGTGAAAGGAGGATCGTGGAAAGATATTGCATATTATTTACAGTGTGGAGTTAAAACATATGAATATCAGGATGATAGTCGTCCATATATAGGTTTCCGTTGTATCCGTTCATTTAATGGAGAATAAAAATAGGTATATTATTTAAAATTAGTTTTATAAAAATAAGGTGTTATGTCAGAAAAACAAGGGTCGAGTTTTGATATTTGGTGGAATAGTCCTAGTATAAGACGTTTTGTCGGAGTTGCTTATAGTTTGGGAGCTGCGGTAGTGATTATCGGAGCGATGTTTAAAATTTTGCATTTACCTTTAGCCGGTATTATTTTAGGTGTCGGTATGACGGTAGAAGCGGTGTTGTTTGCTTTAGGAGCTTTTGATAAGCCACATAAAGAATACGAATGGGAAAAAGTTTTTGATTTTGAAATTGATGGAGCTCCTGGCGTTATTGGAGCTGGAGGCGGAGGCGGATTCGGAGCAGTATCAGGTGGAAGTTCTGAAAGCCATGCTGTTCGGAAAGTGGATTCATTGAAAGATGAAGATATGGTAAGCCTTTCCGAAGGAATAAGAAATCTTTCAGATACAGCTCAACAACTTAATAGCTTGACAGATGCAATAAAACCTTCGGATGATTTTCTTAAGAATATTACAGAAGCTTCAAAAGCGACCGATAGTTATGTTAAGACTCAAAGCGCATTGAATGCATCGGCACAAAAATTAGCTGCTTCGTATGAAGGAATTGGAGGTGACGTTGAATCTGTTGTTAAAAACACCAAACAATATGCGGATAAAATCGAAGGTATCAATAAAAACTTATCTTCAGTTAATTCGTTGTACGAAATTCATTTGAAAAACATACATAGTCAATCCGAAATATTAAATGCCCAGTCGGAACAATTCCGTACTGTTAGCGGAGAATTAAATTCCGTGGTTGAAGATGTACAGAAAATTAGAGCTTCGGCAAAAACTATTGCTGACGAAACAGAAAAGTATAAAGATGGAACAGCTCAGTTAGCTAAGCAAGTAGCTGCGTTGAATCAGGTTTATGGCAATATGCTGAATTCGTTGAGTTAACACAAGTAATAGTAGAAGTTGTAATTTAAAAAAGAAATTAATCAATGAGTGGTGCAAAAAATTGCCCGGAAACCCCTCGGCAAAAAATGATTGGTATGATGTATTTGGTGTTGACAGCGATGTTAGCATTAAATGTATCAAGCGATATTTTGAAAGGGTTTACCATGGTTGACAATAGTTTACATTCGTCAATAGAATCTACTGAGATTAGAACAAAAGGCTTGTATTCGGATTTTGAATATCTATTTGAACAGAATCAAGATAAAACTAAAGAGTGGTTGGATAAAGCTAATATTGTAAAAGCAAAATCAGATTCTCTTTTTGCTTATATTCAGTCATTTAAATATAATATTGTAAAACTAGCTGATGGAAAAGACGCTGATCCGGAAGTTAAAGAAATTGAAGCAAAAGATAATTTGGATGTAGCCGGAGAATATGCTTTGATAAAAGGTAACGGTAAAATTTTGAAAGAAAAAATAGAAGAATATCGTAACTTCCTAATTACCAATTTGGCAGAAAATGATACAACAAAACGAAAAGTTTACGAAGCGGCATTTGCAACGAATAATAAATTAACACAAGGTCAATCGTGGGAAGAAAGTCTTTTCCAAATGATGCCTGTTTCGGCTGTTATTACTATTTTGACGAAATATCAAAGCGATGTTCGGGCAGCGGAAGCTGATTTGGTTCAATATTTGAAAGCGCAAACGGATGCTTCCGATTTCAGGGTAAATAAAATAGAAGCATTGGTTGTTCCTAACAGCAGATATGTAATGAAAGGCGGTAAATACAGTGCCAAAATTGTTCTTTCAGCTGTTGATTCAACTAAAACACCGGAATTTTATGTCGGAGGACGTTTGATTCCAAATGGAGATTATGATGTAACATGTAACGCTACGGGAAACTTTTCATACAGTGGAAATATCTCTTTCATGGGAAATGACGGGATGCCGCGTACCATTCCATTTAAAGATGAATATGTAGTAGGCGAACCTTCTGCCACTATTTCGAATGAAGATTTGAATGTGGTTTACCGTGGAATTGATAATAAGTTCAGTATTTCGGTACCGGGAGTTTCGGCAGAAAATGTGAATGTCAAGGTCGATGGAGGAAGTGTTCAGAAAACATCACCGGGGAAATATATTATAAAACCCAGTCGTGATGGCGAAATACGAATCATCACATCTGCTATTGTTGATGGAAAAGAGTTACCGATGGGTAACAGTATGTATCGTGTGAAATATCTGCCCGATCCAAAATCTTTTCTTCAATATGCTGATGCCGGTGGAATTGTACGTCAGATACAAGAAGGCAATCTTTCGAAGCGATTGTTGAAAGGTAATGTGTTGATCGTGGCAAGTTATGGGGAAGACGAATTAGTAAAAGCTAACTTTAATGTAGTGTCTTTTACAATGGTAACTCCGTTTGGGGTGGTAGATGCTTCAGGTTCTAAATTCACGGCTCGACAACTTTCTGATATTGATAAATTGGAAGGAGGCGACTTACTTACGATAAGAAATATCAAAGCCGTTGGACCGGATGGAAAACATAGAAGTTTGCCGCCCGTACAAGTGCAAATTTAATTGTGTGTCACAAAATTAAAGTCATATAAAAATGAAAAAAAATCTTGGATTTCTGTTGTTTGGACTCTTTTTACTAATTCCTTTTTCGGGGAAGGCGCAAATGGATCCGGTACCTTTTTTTGAGAAAGGTGTAATACGCATTCAGACAACGGAATTAGATGCATTAGCTGATACAATTGCCATCATTAACCATAGAGCAGATGATATTGTATGGTCGAGAATAGTGTATAAAATAGTGGATATGCGCGATAAGCAAAATTATCAATTATATTTTCCATCTCGTCCGAACAGCGAATACAAAAGTTTGTTCAGACTAATGTTGGATGCTATTTGCGATGATACAAAAGGAGTTAATGTGTACCGAAAAAACGTGCGCGAACTGAAACCTTCGTTTACTGATGCTGATATATTAGATGGTGACGAGTTGTCGAGTGTATTTATGTTCAACGCAGACAAAGAAGATAACTTAATTCAGGTAGATACGATTACTCAAAGTAGGAGAGTTGAAGATTATCGATACATGGAATACGTTAAGAATCAAGTTAAATTCCTGGTTCAAGAAGTGTATTTCTTCAACAAACATACATCTCGTATGTATAGCAAAATTATGTCTATCGCACCTCTTTATCCTTTACATCCTTATCGTACAGCGACAAACAATCAGTCGATGCAGTATTTCCAAGAATCAATTTTATGTTGGATTGTGTTTGATGACTTGAGACCTTTCTTGTCGAAGCAAATGATTATTCCAAGAGGAAATGATACACAGCGATTGACTTACGATGACTTCTTCTCATTGAATTTGTATGGAAGCTATGTGTTAGGAGATTCTAATATGTATAACAGAATGTTGCTGGATTACGGTGCTGTAATTCCTGATCCTAAAAAATTCGAGATGTTTGTAAAGAAAGAACAAAAAAGAATTGAAACAGAATTGAATAACTTCGAAATGGACATTTGGGAATACTAATTACTCAAACGAGAAGTTAAACTGAATACAGAAAAGGATAATCGTTTGATTATCCTTTTTTTATATTTACTAAAAAATATTTTATCCGATGAGAAATATTATATTGGCAGATAATCAGTATATAACCCGTTTGGGTTGGATGTATTTCGTTCGAAAAATAGATGTTTCGGCGGTATTCAAAGAAGTGTCGAACAAAAAAGAACTAGTAAACGCCTTAGTTGATGAGCCCGATTCTTTGGTTGTTCTCGATTATACGCTTTTTGA
The DNA here is from genome assembly GCA_036744815.1 of Paludibacteraceae bacterium. Lineage (GTDB taxonomy): Bacteria > Bacteroidota > Bacteroidia > Bacteroidales > Paludibacteraceae > H1. The sequence continues at coordinate 436 of DAIOHI010000037.1, read as the reverse complement.
TATCGGAAGTGTTAGTGAGTTGCAGATACTTCAAATGCGTTTTGAAAAGGCGGATTGGATTCTTTTTTCGGACGAATTGAGTAGCACTTTTTTACGACAACTATTGCAATGTACTCACTCTTTCAGCGTATTGCTGAAAGATTCTTCTCGCGAAGAACTTTTAGTCGCTTTCAGTGAGTCTCTAAAAGGACAGCGTTTTATCTGCAATCAAATCAGTAACTTATTGCTTGAAAATACGAATATCGTTACTAAACAGGAAAAGCCATTGTTGACTGTTACTGAGCAAGAAATATTAAAAGAAATTGCTCTCGGAAAAACGACAAAAGAGATTGCAGCTAAACGCATGTTGAGTATTCATACGGTTATTACGCATCGCAAAAATATTTTTCGAAAAATAGAAGTCAATAATGTGCATGAGGCTACCAAATATGCGTTA